>JAEDIE010000035.1 GCA_016296775.1 Bacilli bacterium
CAAGTTTCTTCGTGTCTCATAATAAACTCCCTAAAAAAAGTCTATCATAATTTTGATAGACTTATATTAAATTATTATTAAATATTTAATAAACTAAGAGAAGACTCACCACTTGAAGGATCTTCGCTATCCATGGAAGAAGTTACTTCTTTAATTGCTTCTATAATTTGATTATATGTTTGACTAAATGATTCTTGAATAGAAGATTCTTTAACAATTGTATCACCATTTTCATCAACACTAACAACAACGCCTTTAAACATCCATATTCCTTGATTTGTTGGGTATAAATACTTAAGAATATAACTACATTGTGGATTAAAAGAATTATTAACAATCGTTAAAACCGAATTAATAATAGGTATATTTTCTTCTCCAACAATAGAAGATAATACAGAATATAAAGATGAACTTGAATCACTAAGTTGAGGCAATAATACTTCATTAAATCCAGCAGTAAGTGTAGCATATGATTGACTTAAAATATAACCTAAAATTGCCCATTCAAGAATACCAACAACACAGCCTAATAATCTTGATATTGCTTTAGGTTTATATTTAATTCGTTTGCCACTTTCATCTTTTTTAGATAAAAATCTTCTAATAACTAAATCAAATAATATCCAAGTAATTGGAATACTTAAAATACCTACAGCAGCTATAAGAACAATAACAACAATAGCTTTACAAACATTATGAGATAATGAAGCAAGTAAAGCAGTATCGATATTTAAATTTTGACAAATTAATACAACATCATGAATTGAATAACAAACAAAAGTATATCCCATAATTGGAATTTCAATTGTTACGCCAAGTTCAGCTAACAAATTATATTCAACAAAATCAGTTAAAAAAGGTACTAAACTAAAGTAAAATACAATTCCTAAAATAAGAAAAACTCCGATTCTAAAAGACTTTCTAATTACACCATTGTGTAAACCAGTAAATAAACCGATCATCAATCCAATGAGTAAAAATAGGTCTAGAATTGGTAATTTTAATAAAATATCAGGCATTGTTTATTTCTCTTTCTTAACTAAATAATAGTTCTTTTTTCCTCTTTTTACAATTATATACTTTGAAAATAAATAATCAGAATCGTTTAAAACATAGTTAGCATCAGTATATTTTTTACCATTAATACTTACTGCATTATTTTTAATAAATTCTCTTGCTTCTCTTTTACTACTTGCTGCTTTGATTTCAATCAATAAATCTTCTACTTTTAAATCATCTTTAATTGTAATTGAATATGAAGAATAAAGTTCTTCTAAATTAGATTCACTTAATGAAGCAAAAGATTCTTTAAATAAAGCTTCGCTAATATTTTTAGCTTCAATTGCTTTATCTTCTCCATGAATTATTTTAGTAACTTCATAAGCAAGAGCTTTTTGAGCAATTCTAGCTCCTAAATGTTCAAGATGGTCTTTTTCAATACTTGTAATTTCTTCTTTTGTTAAGAATGTAAATACTTTTAAATATTTAACACTATCTTCATCACCTTGATTATAGAAAAATTGATATAACTTATAAGGAGAAGTAAGTTTTGAATCAAGGAAAAGAGCTCCATCTTCACTTTTACCAAATTTCTTTCCATCACTTCTAGTGATTAAGTGAGAAGTCATACAACCTACCTTTTCCTCGGCTCCATCAAGTTTTCTAATTAAATCTAAACCTGCGGTTAAATTTCCCCATTGATCACTTCCACCAATTTGAATATTACATTTGTAATCACGATGTAATTTTAAGAAATCAATTGACTGAAGAGTCATATATGTAAACTCAGTTAAAGAAATTCCTACCTCTAATCTTGAAGCGATAATATCTTTAGCTAACATATAGTTAATATTAAAGAACTTTGCATAATCTCTAAGATATTCAAGAAGAGAAATTTTACTTAGCCAATCATAGTTATTTAATAAAACACCTTTATTTGGATCGGAAAGGTCTAAGAATCTTTCAAGTTGAGCTTTAATTTTTAAAGTGTTTTCTTTAACACCTTCTTCTGTTTGAAGGTTTCTTTCTTTGGATTTTCCACTTGGATCACCAATCATTCCTGTTCCTCCACCAACAACAGCAATAATTCTATGTCCTGCTCTTTGAAGTCTCATTAAAGTAGCAATCATGACAAAATTTCCAATATGCATACTTGATGCACTTGGATCAAATCCACAATAAATTGTTTGAGGAGTAGATAATAATTCTCTTATTTCCTCTTCATTAGAGTAATCTTTAATTAAACCTCTATAATTTAAATCATCAATAATATTTGGCATAACCTCTCCTAATCTCTATAACGAATATATGTAATTCTTCCATTTTTCTCGTATTGAATAATATTTACAATTTTACTCTTATTAATAATTTCAGTTGATTTATCATCATATTCAACTTCAATATCGGTTTCGTTAACTTTCTTAACGAACTTACCAATTTGTTGTTTTGTATCTTGAAGTTGAAGATAATCTCCTTCATGAAGTCCATAAGATACGATACTGACTACAGGAATTCCTAATTGTTTATAACCTTGTAAACTTCTTAATTCAATTAAGAATAAACCCATAACAGGAATTCCTCCAGCTGATTTAACTAAATCAACCATAGCTTTAGCACTTCCTCCAGTAGCAATTAAATCGTCCATAATGATTACTCTATCACCAGGTTTAATTGCGTCTTTTGGAATTTCGATTGTTGCTTCACCATATTCAAGTTTATATGTAGCACGATATCCAACAAGAGGAAGCTTATTAGCTTTTCTTGCTAATACTAATCCTTTATTGTTCATACTAGCCAAAGGAGAAGCAAAGATAAATCCTCTACTTTCAGCAGCAATAAATTTATCGTACTTATCGTAACTTGGAAGTTCTTTATTTAAATCCATGATAACTTGATGAAAAGCATCGCCATCAGCAAGTAAAGGGGTAATATCTCTAAAATTAATACCTTTAATTGGGAAATCTAAAACTGATCTAATAAATTTATCATAAAAATCCATACCTTTTCCTCCTAAAATCTAGTAGATTCTCTCTTTATATATTTGGATTCAAACTTATATGTTTTATCGTTTAAATCACCATTAATTAAATCAACTAACATATCAACAGCTCTTTTACCTACTTCATAAAAATTAACATTCATACTAGAAATTTGTGGTCTTAAAATTGAAGAATATTTAGTTCCAATAATTGAAAGAACTTCAACATCTCCAGGAACAGTCAATCCACTATCAGTAGCAGCATTTAAAACAGCAGCAGCAATAGAATCACGATAAGCGATAACATATTCTTTCTTTTTCTTTTTAAATCTTTCCATGAAATCACGATATGTTCTTTGATAAGAATCATCACAATTCATAATATCGAATAATTTATCGTTTTCTTCATGAGTTCTAATAAATGCATTTTCAACTCTACGAAGAAGTCTTCCTCCATTATGAACGTGAAGGAATGTCATTTGTTTATCACCTTTTGAGAAATAATCTAAAATAATTCTTTTAATTAAATGTTCATATCCAAAAGGAATACAAGCAATTTTAGAATCACTAACATTATTATTAATTACTAAAACTGGAACATCATATGTATTAAAAATCTTATAATCTTCATCATTAAGTTCATCGTCAAAAACGATAACTCCATCAACATGTTCTTTAATAGCTTTTTCAATACAAGCTGTAGCATCTTCTCTTGAATGGGAAGTTGTAAATAAACTTAATGTAAAACCTTTAGCTTTACAAACTTCACTAACACCATTTAAAAGATTTGAAATATATACGTAATTTGCACTTGGAACAATAAGTCCAATATTTGTTGTTTTGTTAGTTGCTAAAGCTTGAGCTAATCCACTTGGTTTATAGCCTAATTTTCTAATAACTGCTAAAACTTTTCTTTTTGTATCTTCTTTTACAGTGTCGCTATCATTTATTACACGAGAAACTGTAGCAAGACTAACGCCACTTACTTTAGCTACTTCATAAATAGTAACTCGACCTTTATCATATCCCATAATTAACTCCTCTATATGTTATATTAACATATAAAAATTTTTTGTTAATAAAAAATGAAAATATTTTCATTAAATTTTCATTAATTTAATAAAGGGTATAAAAGTCATCTCCGACATTATAAGTATCGTCTAAAATATATAATCCTTTTTTATTTTCGTAACCTTCAATATTAAGTTCTCTTCCACTACATAACATACCTTCAGAATAAACCCCCATAACTTCTCCAGGAATAATTTGTTTTCCACTAGGCATAAAGGTATTTTCAGTAGCAACTACAACTTTTAATCCGACTTTTGCATTAAATGATCCACAAACAATATTTAAAAGTCTATCTCCTTTAATATCTACTTTTAAAATATGTAAATGATCACTATCTGGATGTTCTTCCATTTCAACAATTTTACCTACCTTAAAACCTGACTCATCTAAATAAGGAATTAAAGGAAAAGAAGAATCTTTTAATTTACAATTTAAAATATCAATGACTTGATGTGAACAAAGAGGAATATGTCCATAAGCTTTTATTTTCATTGAACTTGATATATTTAAAAAGTTATATCCAATAATCTCGTTATTATTATCATAAAGAGCAACAATATCATTATTTTTTTCTACACGAGTAGGGATTAAATCACTTTTATAAATAACCATTAAGACATCACCAATGGTTTCTTTGTTATAATACATTCCAAATTTCATATTAAATCCTCACTCTTTTTAATAACTGACTCGTTATTCTTCATTACAAATCTCTTAATTTTGATACCTTCATTTTTGAATTTAGTTTCAAATTCAGTTAAGGCGTCAAAATCTTCTAATTCATTATAATCAAAACATTCTTTAATTACATCAAATTTAAACTTCTTAAATTGTTCTAAAGAATAGTTACTAAAATCATCGTTATCACTCTTAAAATAAATTATTCCATCTTTTTTTAAAAGAGATACATATTCTAAAAGAAAAATATCGCTAGTTAATCTTCTTCTTTCATGTCTTTTCTTAGGCCATGGATCACTAAAATTTAAAATAATTCCATCAAAAAGTATATTATTTTCTAAAAATATTTTTCCTAAGTCAAAGAAGTTTCCAGCAACTAATTTAATATTAGTAAGTTCAGATTCATCAATTCTTTTTAAACAAATTCCACTAATCGTATCATTTAATTCACAAACAACAAATTTATGTTCTTTAAATTTAGAAGCTAATGAAGTAATAAATTGACCTTTTCCAGGTCCAATTTCTAAAAATAAGTGGGAATTACCTATAAATTTTAAAAATTCTTCTTTATTAAAATCTTCTAATTTAATTTGATTATTAAAAGATTGATTTAAATATTCTACAGCCCATCTTTTGTATTTAGTTCTCATTTTTAAGTTTTCCTAAAGCATATATTGCATGAGCATAAATTGACATAGAATTATAAAAATCTTCTAAATCAATATGTTCGTTACTAGCGTGAATATTATCTTCTTTTCCTAAGAAATGTGAGCCAAAAGCGACAGTATTTTTAGCTTCTTTAGCATAAGTTCCTCCACCAATTGCCATTGGTTTTTCATCGCTATTTGTTTCAGTTTTATAAACTTCCATTAATTTTAAAATGAAAGGTGTAGTTTCTGGATTGAAATATAAAGGTTCAGCATTTGAATGAGTAATTACTCTAAATGGAGAACAATCTTGAATTTTACTAATAGTTTCATCTACATTTACGCCACTTGGATATCTAAAGTTAACAATCATTGAAAATTCTTCATCTTTATATTTAATAATTCCTACATTAAATGTAGTTTTTCCCATAT
>JAEDIE010000016.1 GCA_016296775.1 Bacilli bacterium
GAAGGCTTCTATAAATATAAATAATAAAATTGCCTAAGGCACAAAAAGAAATGGATTCAGTACAAAATATGTTCAGTACTGAATTGTCAATTAGAAAATGCGGTTTTTTATGGTGGTTGAAAATGTAGGTATTTATCGGTTTCCTGCTTCTCCTTATTCATTATAAAGAAAAAGAATTCCCACTAGGCGGTAGTATTAGCTACCGCGGGTGAATTCTTACCGATATGGAACCATATTTATTCCTTTTTCACATACTCTTCGCGATGTCTTAATGGTTTTTTACAATGTGGACAATAAATAAATCCATGTGGATACCAAAGTCGATAACCCAAATCTTCTTTTTGATATTCAAATTCGCATCCACAGTATTCGCATTTGATACTATAAACTATTTCTGAGTCACTTTCTTTATTTACTTTTATTGCCATAAATTGCTCCTTTCCTTTTATAATTAGATTATATTACAAAATGTTAGAAAGATGTAATTTTAAATATTAATTTAGTTAATGGCGTTTACTCTATTTATTTATACGCCTTAACAGGCACGTTAGATCAAGATTTTTTTATTGCTTTGAATGAGCAATTATTTATGTCGCCTCTTGATAGTGTATTAACTAACGAGAATGCTTCTATTGCTCCAGGTATATATCATTTTGAAGCCGAATTAATTTTTGGTGATAATAAATATATTAACCACACAGATAAATTTATCTGTCAGTTATATACTGACGAAAATTTTTCACTCTCCCTCGACATCATACTTAATAGTGATGTTTCTAATTTCAATGTCGTTGTGCAATAAAATATCCGAATCCCCAATTGGTATAAAAAATATTGCTTCTATCATTTATAAATTTAATTATTAATAATTTTTGTTCCATTTATATTAATATTAATTATTAAATATGTTGTTCATTCTTTTAAAAATAAAAACCCTCCATTTCATTGTACCATATGGTCCAAATTTTGGGGGGGAATTTCATTATAATGGAGCAGGTGACGGGAATCGAACCCGCGTAATCAGCTTGGAAGGCTGATGCTCTACCATTAAACTACACCTGCAACGTGTTATATATATTAAATGAAATTTAAGTAAATTTCAATAGTAAAATGTTATGAACTTACTCTTTCATAAACTCAAGAACTTTAAAGCCAAAAGAACTATTTTCATCACTTAAAGAAAACAATTTTGATGAATAATTGATAAATAAATAATAATCTAAATCTTTAGAAATACTTGCTTTTGTTTCAAGTTTAAAATAACTATTATAAGTTTCATTATTTGACTCATAAATTTTATATCCATAATTAATTCCTTCGCTTTCAAATAATGAACAAGAATAGTTAATTTTATTAATTAAGTTTGAATCTAAAGGAAGGAAAAAATCATATGATTTCTCAATCAAATTACTATTTTCAATAAGATTTGAAGAGATAATAAATAAATCAATTTTAGGATTATTTTCGTATATGTTAGTAAATTCTAGATTGTTTTTATTATCATACATTGAAAAAGAAAAAATATTATCATTCTTAACTTTATTTTCCATATTTTCTTTAAAACTTAAATCAATTGAATCAGTATCAATAAATATTTCAACTTTTTCATTATCTTTAATAGAATAAACTTCTCTTGTAGCAAGAAAAGATATCCCCCAAGTTAAGAAAAATATAACAATTATAATTAATAAATTTTGAGTTAAATAAATACTAATTGTCTTTTTCATCTTTTATTTCCTCAAAAGTTACTAAATATGTATTTAACTCTTCTATTACATATTGCTTTTCAAATTCAATATTTAAATTAGAATTAATAGCAAAATAAATATCGTAATCCTTATTATTCGATCTAAAAATATACTTATTCACATACATATTATGATAAATAAAAATAGTCTTTTCTTTTTTAGTAAATACGCCTATTCTTTTATCTAAATCATTAATTAAACATCTATTAATTATTTTAATATAGTAATGTTTTTGCAATATATTTAATCTAATTAAATAAAGTAAAACTCCAGCAAATATAGCTGTTAAAATAGCAATAATTAAAGAGAATGTTTGATAATTAGTTCTATTCATAAAAACAGCTAATAAAACAATAGAAATTATATATATTAATGTTGCTAAACAACCAAAAACTATATTATATCTTATCTCTATTTTTAATTTTTTAATTTTTTCTTTACTTAATAATACCGTTTTCATTATCTTACTTTAATAGGAATTTCGTTAATTCCTAAACTAGATTTTATAACTGCTTTACCTATTCCACTACCTTTTTTACTTCTTACATAAATAGAAGTTTGACCTCCAGTTAAAGAAACTAATGAAGGTCCCAATAATTCTAGCGGTCCACTAACTTCAATTTGAAGAGGTAAAGATGAAAAACTCATAACATGATTATATTCATCAACATGTTTAATGACAATTCTATTTGTATCGTATGTGTCACTATTTACTAAATCATTCTTTAATAACGAAATATTTAAAGAGAATTTTTTACTAGAGGCAAATTGTTCTACAATTACTACTTCATTATCGTTTCTAATTCCTTTAAATTCAATTAAATTTTGACCATTAATTTGGAATCCACAATAAGTATTATAAATATCATATAAGTCACTAAACTTTAATTTATATTTAGCTTGATAATAAGCAATAGTAATTTTATCCAATAAGGTTAAAGTATACATTCCACCAATTTCTATCTTAGAAATAATTTTAGCTATTGTTTTCCTATCTTTTTTACTAAATCTTGGATCATCAAATAAATCTCCAATTAAATCATCAACTTTAATTAAAGGATGTTTCATATACTTAAATTCATTTCTTAAAGGATAATATCTTTTGACAAACTTTTTATCTTTATATAAATCTACACATTCTAAATTTGTAGCTATATAAATTTCAGGATAAAAATTTTCAGGGAATTCACCCTTACTCATATTGCTTAATACTTTTAAAACTGGTGCACTATCATTTTGAGATTGATATACATATGAAGCGTATTTTCTATTTCTAAAAATATCAAAAACACCATGATAACAAACTCTATCTCCACTACCAAAATTCTTATGAGTATTATAATCAAAAGCACACCAACCAATCGCTCCAGCAATATCCTCAAACTTATTAGCATCATCAATAACACGAGCATGTCTATAACAATGTTCAAATCTAGTCATTTCATTATCAAAAGGCTTTGTTGGATACATATGTCCCATATATTCAGTTACTAAATATCCATTTTCATGAGTTTTTGTTATCTTTTTTCTATTAACTAAACCATGTTTTCTATTATGACAAGAAAAATCATTATAGGCGTAAATATCTTCTAATAATTCGCTATTAGAAAAATTTCTAACTCCTAATGTTTGTTTATGAGGATCAATTTCATGAACAATTTTATTACTTGTATCGTATAGCTCATAGTCATCTTTTGATTCATCAATTCTTACTCCATGAGCTATAATTGATGGATGATTATATGCTGTTTCAGTCATTGAACTTATGTTCTTATAATGTTGATCTCTCCATGAAGAAGATGTTCCAATATGTTGCCATCCAGGTATCTCGTCTATAACTAATAATCCTATTTCATCACATCTATCTAAGAAAGCTCTATCTTGAGGATAATGGCTAGTTCTAACAACATTTATTCCGGCTTCATATTTTAAAATATTGGCATCATCAATTTGTAATGATTTAGTAGCTGCATAACCAATATATGGATAAGATTGATGCCTATTTAAACCAAATAATTTAATCTTTTTATTATTTAAATAGAATCCATCTTTTCTAAATTCAGCATTTCTAAAACCAAATCTAGTTTCATAAAATTCTTTATTAACTCCATCACTATAAGTTGATCTCATAGTATATAAATTTGGGTTATCTATATCCCATAATCTAGGGTTGTCAATTTTACATGTGTTTCCTTTAAAACTAGCAACTAATTCGTTTTGAAAATATACATTATGAATAACATTTTCTTTATCAACAAGTTCTTTACTAACTATATCTTTAACACTAATATTTCCTTCCATATCTCCAAAAACATATGTTTTTGCAATATATTTTTCTTTATAGCTAAGTAATTCTACTGTTCTATAAATGCCCCCAAATGTAAGATAATCAACAATATAACCAAAAGGAGGAAGTGAAGGGTCTTCTATTGTAGAAAGAATAACAACAAGGTAATTGTTTCTTTCTTTTAAATATGAACTAACATTGATTTCAACAGGATTATAAAGAGAAGCAAATTCTCCAAAATAGTGGCCATTTAAGTATATTTTTGCTTTAGTCATGTATCCATTGAATCTTAAAATGAATACCTTATCTTCGTTTAATTTATCTACATCAAATAATTTAAAATATGTAAATAATCCTTGATATTCACTTTCATCAAAATAATGGACTGGCATCATTTTAACAGTGTGAGGAATATCAATATTAATAGCTCCGCTAGGAATAATATTTAAGTATGTAGAATTGAATCCATTAATGAACTTCCAATCAAAATTTAATGCTTGTTTATTCATATTTCTTACCTCTAATACTATTATTAAATCAAAACTATGTTTTAAATAATAGGACTTATTTATTTTAATACGTTTAAAATATATAATTTGCTATATATCTCGTATTTTTTTATTTTTAAAATAGTATTGAAGTAATATAATTTAAATATCTAGGGGAGAAAATATGAACCATACAAATTGGTATAAGGATGCTATCATTTATCAAATTTATCCACGTTCTTTTTGCGATTCAAATAATGATGGAATGGGGGATATACAAGGTATTATTTCTAAAATAAGTTATTTAAAATCTTTAGGAATTAATTGTATTTGGTTATCTCCAGTTTATGATTCACCTCAAGAAGATAATGGATATGATATAAGCGATTATTATTCTATCTATAAACCCTTTGGAACAATGGATGATTTAAAGGAATTAATTAATAAATTACATGAAAATGGAATTAAATTAATTATGGATTTAGTAGTAAACCATACATCAAGTGAACATAAATGGTTCCAGGAAGCTTTAAAAGATCCTTCTTCAAAATATAGAAATTACTATTACTTTAAAGAAGGTAAAGGGAAGAACTTTAAACGTCCACCGAACAATTGGAGTGGTTTTTTTGGAGGTTCTACTTGGGAAAGAGTTAAAGATACTCCATATTATTACTTACATTTATTTGCAAAGGGTCAACCAGATTTAAATTGGGAAAACGAAGAAGTAAGAAAAGAAGTCAAAAACATATTGAAATACTACCTCGATTTAGGTGTAGATGGATTTAGATGTGACGTAATTACTTTAATAAGTAAAAAACAAGATTTTAAAAATAGACCTGCTAAATTAGCTTTGACAGGAAAAGATGCTTATGTAAACGGCCCAAGATTACATGAGTTTTTACATGAATTATATTTAGATGTTTATTCAAATTACGATTGTATGACCGTAGGAGAAACTGTCTTATCAACTCTTCAAGAAGCTAAAGATTTAGTAATTCCATCTAGAGAAGAATTATCTATGGTATTTAATTTTGATCATACAAATGTAGATAATTTTTTTGGAGTTAAATGGATAGAAAGAAAATTTAGTTTAAAAAGATTCAAGAAAACATATAGAAAATGGCAAAACGGAATGTATGAATGTGGTGGTTGGAATTCATTATTTATTGAAAATCATGACCAAAGAAGATCAACAGGAAGATTTAATACATCCTTAGAAAAAGAGTATAAAGATATATCCTCAAAAATGTTAGCTTCAACGTATTTCTTAATGCAAGGAACTCCTTTTATTTATCAAGGACAAGAATTAGGAATGACTAACGGAGATTTTAAAACAATTGATGATTTTAAAGATGTTGAAACACATAACATTGATAAAATGAGAAAAGAAGTTCCTATTCTTACACCTATTTTAAATAAATCATTATTTAGAGAATCTAGAGATAACGCTAGAACTCCTATGCAATGGGATGATACAGAATTTGGAGGATTCTCTTCTAATGCTCCTTGGATTCAAGTAAATAAAAACAAATCAGAAATTAATGCTAAAAAAGAAGAAACAGAACCTTCATCACTTCTTAATTACTATAAAAAATTAATTGAATTAAGAAAGAAATATGATGTCTTAAAAACAGGTAAATATATTGATTTATTACCTCACTCAAATCATATATTTGCATATTCAAGAAAAGAAAATAGTAGAGATTTAATAGTTATTTCTAATTTTTCAAAGAAATCAATTAAATGTAAATTATTAAATAAATATCAAAATTATCAATTATTGTTATCTAATTATGAAGATAACAATTCAATAACATTAAAACCATACGAAACACGAATATTATATAAGGAGGAAAGATAATATGAAGATAAGTGATACGTATACTGGAAATAATGTACCAAAGAGAACTAAATGGATTTACTCAACAGTAGCAACATTTAGAGATGCTTGCTATGCACTTGTATCCATGTTCCTTATTACATTTATCCAATATTCAGGAGTTTTAACAAGAGGTTTACCATCAACAGCTTCTTCTAGTGAAAAAACAGCTGTTTTCGTAGCTACATTTGGTGTCATTACAGCTCTTGTAATTGGCTATAGAATTTTTGATGCCTTAAACGATCCATTTATGGGAGTCATTATTGAAAAAACTCACTTTAAAACAGGTAAATATAAACCATGGATTTTAATTGGTGGTTTAACTAATTCTGTCGTTGTTTTAGCTTTATTTGTTGCTCCTCAAGTTTTTAGTTGGTTAAGTGGATGGGCATATATTGCATGGTTCGCAGTATTTTATCTCTTTTGGGGCTTAACTTTTACAATGAATGATATTGCTTATTGGGGCATGCTTCCTTCATTAACAAATGATGAAAGAAAACGTAACACAATTACTACATTAATGTCCATCTTCTGTAGTATTGGCCAATTTGCAGTTGCTGGTCTTTCTCCTATTTTAAGTGGCACTTTTGGTTATCAAGTTTATCCAATTATTGCTATTATTGTCTGTTCTTTATTTGCTATTGCTCAAGTAATTTTGTTCTTATTCTTAAAAGAACATAAAAGAGAAGATGACGTTAAAGGAAGTAAAGAAAAAGCTAGCTTTAAAGATATGTTCACTGTCTTAAAGAAAAATGATCAAGCTTTAATTATGGTTATTGCTTTATTTGTTTATTATTTAGGTAGTGGAATTCTTAATACACTCGGTCTTAACTACTTCTATTTTGCTATTAATTATTCAGTAGGAAGTGGTGTTATGACTTACTTCACTATTATCTATGGTGTAGGTTACTTATTATCTCAAATCTTATTCCCATTTATTACCAAGAAACTATCTTGGAAAAATATCATTTTATTAACTTTCTTCGGATTAGTAATAGGATACATCGCATTCTTTATTTATGGTTTACCACTAGGAGGCGGAAAATATATCGGACCTGCTCCAACAGTTACTAAGAGCGATGGAACAACAACTTTAAATATTCTTTATTTAATTCCTTTATGCATTATTGGTTTAGTCATATTCTTCTGCCAAGGTTTATTCTACTTAACTCTTCTTATTATGATGACAAATACAATCGAATATAACGAATATAAATTTGGCGAAAGAAAAGAAGCTGTTATATTCTCATTAAGACCATTAACTACCAAGTTAGCAAGTGCTCTTCAACAAGGAGTATTATATTTATTCTTACTTATTGCTTCTCTTTCTGGAATTATTTCACAAATTTCAACATACCAAAATCAAGCAACGACTGGAGAAATTACAACCGAACTTCTCCCAACCTTATGTGATGCCGAATTAAGTAGTATTGAACCATGGCAAGTTATAGTCTTTAAACTTGGCTTAACTCTTCTTCCATTAATATTATTTGTTATTTCATTCCTTGTTATTAGATTTAAATATCATATTAATGAAGAAGAATATCGTAATATGGTTAATGTTTTAAATTCAAGACACGAAGAAGAAGAATCTAAACTCGCTATAGAATAAAATTTTCAATATGATTAAAAAAATAAATAATTATTTTAAGTTAGATACTAAAAATAATACTTATATTATATACATAACTAAATTTAAACATGTAGTTTGTAACTATTTTGGAAGTTATATTCAAGATGAAGGAGAATTATTTTTCAGCAATGAAAAATTTAACGCTCCTACTGGCACAAGTGTAAATTATTCAGAAGAAGATTATAACTATGTTCTTGATAATATAGCTCTAGAAGTTTCTTCTCCTTTAAAAGGCGATTTTAAAGAACCATCATTAATTATTGATAATGGAAATGACTTTATTTTAGATTTAATTTATCAAGATTATGAAATTCATGAAACTGATACAAAATTAAAAACACTACCTTCAATTAAGGGTTCATTAAACGAACTTGTAATCCATTTAAAGGATTACGCACTGAATATATATGTTGATTTGATTTACGTTGTTGATGTTGAAAACGACATCATTTTAAGACGTACTCTAATCAAAAACCATATGAAATCCCCTATAATTTTAAATAAAACCATGTCTATGCAATTAGAAATGATTGGAAAAGATTATGAAATTATTTCTCTTTATGGAGGATGGGGATTTGAAGGCCAAAAAGCAATTAATAAATTAGATCATGGAATATTTATTAATGATTCTAAAACAGGAAACAGTTCAAATAGACATAACCCTTTCTTTATGTTGAAAGAAAAAGATGCTACATATTTAACTGGATCCACATATGCTTTTAATTTAATTTACTCATCAAATCATTATGAAATGATTGAACACTCATCATTTAATAAAATTAGAATTCAAAACGGAATTAGTCCTTATTGTTTTAAATATACATTAAATGAAAACGAAGAATTTGAAACTCCATTTAGTGTTTTAACTTACTCAAATAAAGGAATAAATGGAAGTTCTCAAAATATGCATCACTTTATTCAAGAACATATTTTAAGAAAAGAATTTTCACATAAATCAGCTCCTATTTTAATTAATAACTGGGAAGCTACATACATGAAATTCAAGCAATCTACTTTAAAAAAGATTATTAAATCTGCTCAAGATTTATCACTTGAAATGTTTGTTCTTGATGATGGTTGGTTTGGAAGAAGAACAGATGATTCTAAAGGTTTAGGTGATTATGATGTTAACAAAAAGAAACTGCCTTCTGGATTAAAAGGAATTTCAAAATATGCTAATAAACATGGATTAAAATTCGGATTGTGGTTCGAACCTGAAATGGTAAATGAAGATTCAGAATTATATAAAAAACATCCTGATTGGGCTATTCAAGATAATAAAAGACCTTCCTCAAAAGGAAGACACCAATTAATACTTGATTTAACAAGAAAAGAAGTACAAGACTATATTATTGAAAATGTTAACCACATCCTTGATACTAACAATATTGAATATGTTAAATGGGATATGAATAGACATTTTTCTGATGTAAATTCACGCATTTATCATGGCGGAGAAGTGTTCCATAGATATATTGTTGGATTATATAGAATATTTAATGAAATTATTTTAACTCATCCAAAAGTATATTTTGAGGGATGTGCAAGTGGTGGAAATCGATATGATTTAGGCATTCTTTCCTACTTCGATCAAATTTGGACAAGTGACGATACAGATGCTTACGAAAGAATTTCTATTCAAAGTGGATATGCCTTAGCTTATCCTTTAAAATGTTTATCTAACCACGTAAGTGCTTCTCCAAGTCATAGCGTTTTAAGAAATACCCCGATTGATACAAGATTTAATGTTGCACTATTTGGTTCATTAGGTTTTGAACTTGATTTATCAACTCTGAAACCAGTTGAAGAAAAAGCTATTAAATCTATGGTTAAATTTTATAAATCACATAGAGATTTAATTGTAGAAGGAGACTTTTATCAATTAAGCGATATTAAAATTGATGACCATGCAATTTGGGCAATTGTTTCTAAAAATAAAGAAGAAGCAATTTTAGGATATTTTAATTCCTTACAAAAAATGAATCCTTCACTACTTGAATTAAAGGTTCCTAATCTAAACGAAGACTATATGTATAACATTAAAGTCAGAAAACAAGAACATAACATCCATTTATTTGGTGGATTAATCAATCAAATTTTACCATTTAGAATGGATGAAAGAGGTTTTATTGTTAATACTGTTGCTAACTATAAAACATTTCCAGGAGAAAAAGAGGAATATACGCTTAGCGGAAGAGCTTTAATGTCTGGTGCACTTAAATTAAATAATGAATGGTGCGGAACAGGGATTAATGACGGTGTAAGAGTATTAGGAGATTTTGGAAGTAGAGTTTATTACATCAAAAAGATTAAATAATTAATTATCTTTTCTATTTTCTATTTCTTTTTTAATAGTATCAATAACTCCACTCATCTCAATTTGTTCAAATTGATGAGTGGATTTTTCATTATGAATTAAAAAAGGACCTTTAATTAAATATGTTTTAATTCCTAATTTTAAAGCACATTCTCCATCTTCATAATCATTATTTCCAATAAGAATTACTTCATCACTCTTTAAATTGAATTTATCCAAAATAGCTTGGAAATACATAGGATTTGGCTTAGAAAATCTACACTCTTCATAGGTTGTTATATACTTAAAATCTTCTTCTTTTAAGTTAACAAAACTCATTCTAGTCAATGTAGCAACTTTAGGAAATATTGGATTAGTTGTTAAATATGCATCTATTTTTTCTTCATGTAAAAAATCTATTATTTTTCTAGCATATTCATTTTCTTCACATGCTTTTTTAGTATATTTAAATTCATTTAAATAAAACTTGGTAAATAAAGGTTCGTCTTCTAAACATTTGTTACCATAAAGTTTAATAAATTCATCGTAAAAAGCTTCTCTATTTGTTTTAGATCCATCATTTAAATACATGGCTTTAGTTCCTTCCATAATGCCTTTAAATAATATATCTTTGTTTTCATATCCTTTATCTTTAAGAACTGAATATAATCCATCAAAATATAATTTGATAAACTCTTTTTCATGTAACGGAAGTAATGTTCCATCTAGATCAAAAAATACAGCTTTTAACATTTTATTTACCTCGGAAAAATTATATCAAGATTTAAATAAAAAAGTATTTTTATACCTAAATATTTTTATAATTTATTAATATTTAATTATATATTTTATATAATTATATAAAGATATTTTTAGGAGGTTTTATATGGATATTAGTTCAAACGTTAAGATTTTAGATGAAAATACCTTAGTTTTAGAAAGTGATGCTAAAAAAGGAGATACTATTTCTTTAAATAAAATAACCTCTATAGACAAATCATTTTTAGAAAAAGCAATTAAAGAAAAATATAAAGAAGAATTTGCTTTAACATTAACTAAAGAAATTGAATTAGTTAAAAAAGAAAAAGATATTGAAATTAAAAAATTACAAGACAAAATTGATAGTTTTGATAACCTTAAAAGAAACGAAATTTCAAAGATAAATAGTGAAAATACCTTAGAAAACACTAAGAATTTGATGGAATTAAAAAATAAATATAATGAAAAAATTAATGAATTAAATAACACTATTAAAGAGTATCAAAACAGATTAGAAATTGAAAAAACCAACAAAGAAAAAGATATTGAAATTGAAACAAATAAAGTTAAGTCCGAATTGAAAGAACAAATTAATAATTTAGAAAACAAGTTGGATTCAATTAATAAAATAAAAGAATATGAATTAAAAGAGAAGATTTCTGAATTAGAAAAAGAACATAATGAAACAGTTAATGCTTTAAAAATTGATATTGATAAATTAAAACTAGAAAAGAATTCTTTAAACAACAAACAACTTGGTGAACAATTAGAAAAATGGTGTGTTCAAGAGTATAACAACTACGCTGTTGCTGGATTTAAAGATTGTGAATTTGTTAAGATGAACGACTCTATCAAAGAAGAAGGCGAAACTAAAGCTACAAAACCAGATTTTAAATTTGTTGTATATCTAGATAAATCCAAACAAACTATACTTACAAGTGTTTGTTTAGAAATGAAAAATGAATTCTTTAATGATTCTATAAATAAGAAAAAGAACGAGGATCACTATTCAAAATTAGATAAAGATAGAAATAAAAACGGTTTAGAATATGCTCTTTTAGTAAGTGAACTTGATTGGACTTCAAGTAACGATTCTCCAATAGTTAAAGTAAACAACTTTGAAAAAATGTATATGGTTAGACCACAATATTTCATTACTTTCTTATCATTAATTACTACTTTAGCCAATAAATATAAGGAAATGATTACTGAAAAATATAGAAAAGATCAATTGTTTGCTAAAAAAGACAAGATTATTGAAGATTTTAATAGCTTAAAAGAAACATATTTAAACAAACCATTAAATTCTTTAACAAAAGAAATTGAAGAAGTTAGAAGTAACTCAACAAAAATTAGAGATTTAAATAATAAAAATATTGAAGCGTTAAACAAAATTTTAGAAGACAAAATTGAAACTTTTAAAACTAAGATTGAAAAATTTGATATTAATAAGATAACAAAACAAATTGATAAACTAGATGTTTAATCTCAAAAACACTATTATTTCCCACTTATTTTAACAAAAAAAGCACCTCACTACAGGTGCTTTTATTGATGTAATACAAGCAACAAACGGAAACTTTGTGGGAACTTCTTATATTACTACAATGTAATTATTATAAAATCAGTTTGCTATTTTTCATTACATAATTGTAAGGTCTTTGTTATAATTGTAATATGAAAAACGAAAAAATATTCAATATATGTTATTTGATATCAGAGTTTGTTTTTATTCCTGTTAGAGTTTATAAGAAAAATAAGTTAATAAAAACATATTATCCTTTAGAAATTCCTTTTGATCCAATTATTTTATATGAAGACACTATTTTAAACCTACCAAATAACATAAATTATTATATAACTGTAAGATATAGTAACTATTCAATAGTTAAATACAAGAATTATAAAATTATTGTTGGTCCAACAAGTATGAATGAAATTACAAAAAATAACGTAAGATCAATACTTAATTCAAACAAGATTGATAACGATCAAATAGAAAGTGTTTTGGGTTTCTTTAATTCTATTAATAAGATGTCATTAGACAACCTTTTAAAGCTTACTTCGTTAATAAATTTAGTTTTAAATAATGAATATGATGAATCTATTTTCTCTAAATCTAAAATTAAAGATTTAATTGTTCAAAAAGTATTTAATGAAAGATTAAATAAAGAACAATTTCAAAATAAAAAAGAAAAGAAATATAGCAAATTATTTAATGATGAAAACACATTGCTTTCCACTATTGCAAGCGGAAATACAGATATGGTTTTAAAGTATACACGTGAAATTAAGTTTGAAGATTTAAATATTCAGGTTGATCAAATAAAACAAATTAAACATAGAGTTGTCACAACATTAACCTTAATTAGCAGAACTGCCATTAAAAAAGGAATTGACTACGATATTGTTGGTAATATGACAGATAGATATTTAAACGAGATTATAAATACTAACGATATTCATAAAATTAATCTTATTTACAATGATATGATTATTTCTTTTACTTACTTAATTAGTGAGGTTTCATCTAACACATCAACTCTAATTAATAAAGTTAATTCTTATATCAATTCAAATATAACTAAAAATATTAAAGTAAATGACATAGCTTCTGCATTATATGTTAGTAGACCTTATTTATCTTCGTTCTTTAAAAAAGAAACTGGACAAGAATTATCTAAACATATTTACATTTCAAAGATTAATTATGCAAAAAACTTATTATCTATCACAAATAGATCTTTAAGAGAAATATCAGAATACTTGGGTTTTTCTTCTACTAGTCACTTCTGCTCTACGTTTAAAAAAATAACAGGTTTAACACCAAAAGAATTTAAAGCTAATAATACCAAATATTAAAAAACCATATGAAAACCCACATATTTTATATGTGGGTTATCAATTTAACTAACTATAATAATGATTTATATAATGCAATAATATCTTCTTTTGTTGGATCTTTTGGATTTCCAGGTCTACATGCATCATCCATTGCTGATTGAGCTAAGAAATCAATGTCACTTTCTTTAACAATAGCCTTTAAATCTTGAGGAATTCCTACATCAATTGATAATTGTTTAACGGCTTGAATGGCAGCTTCTCTATATTCTTCTTGAGTCATCAAATCAACACCTTCGACTCCCATTGCTCTAGCAATTTCTCTATATTTTTCTCCAGTAGCTTCAGCATTATATCTCATAACTGTTGGAAGAATGATAGCATTTGCAACTCCATGAGGTGTGTTATATAAAGCTCCTAATGGATGAGCCATTGAGTGAACAATACCTAAACCAACATTAGAGAATCCCATACCTGCAATATATTGACCTAAAGCCATTCCTTCTCTACCTTCTTTAGTGTTGTTTACTGCTCCTCTTAAACTTCTTGAAATAATTTTAATTGCTTCGAGATGAAACATATCACTTAATTCCCAAGCGCCTTTGGTAATATAACCTTCAATAGCATGTGTTAAAGCGTCCATTCCAGTTGCAGCAGTTAAACCTTTTGGCATACTTGCCATCATATCAGGATCAACAATAGCAACGACAGGAATGTCGTGAGGATCTACACAAACAAATTTTCTATCTTTTTCTTTATCAGTAATAACATAATTGATAGTAACTTCAGCAGCAGTTCCAGCAGTTGTAGGAACAGCAATAATTGGAACACATGGTTTAGTTGTTGGAGCAACACCTTCTAAGCTTCTTACATCGCTAAATTCAGGATTTCTAATAATAATACCAATTGCTTTAGCAGTATCCATTGAACTACCTCCACCAATTGCAATAATACAATCAGCATCAGCTTCTTTAAAAGCTTCTACACCATGTAAAACATTTTCAATTGTTGGATTAGCTTGAATATCGCTATAAATTGAGTATTCAATTTTAGCTTCATCTAATAAACGTGTAACTTTTTGACTTACATTAAACTTAATTAAGTCTGGGTCTGTACATACAAAGACTTTCTTAAAACCTCTTCCCATTATTTCACTAACAATATTGTTAATTGCACCATAACCATGGTAAGACGTCTCATTTAATACAAATTTTGGCATTTTCTTTTCTCCTTTTTTTATTTATTTTATATATTTCTATATAATATTAACCCTTTTTTATAATGTTGGCAAAATATGACCAAATAATAGATATGCGAAACCTAAATAAATAAGTAATGAACAAACATCAACAATAGTTGTAACAAATGGTGAAGAAATTAAAGCAGGATCTTTTTTAGTAGCTGCAACTAACATTGGTAAAGATGTACCAACAAATTTAGCAACAATAATACCTAAAAATAAAGTCCCACTAACTAAAGCCGAAATTTCTAATCTTGATAAGAACAAAGCTCCACCTGTTAAAGGGGCTCCACTTGCACTAAGTTCAGCTCCGTCAAAACTAATGATATGAAGATACATTTCAGCTAAAAACCATAAACAAGAGAAAACGCAAACCATTAAACCAGTTAACATGGCTACTCTCATTTCTTTCCATAAAATTTTAAAGTAGTCTTTTGGGGTGAATTCTTGAACAGCTAAACCTCTAACAATAAGGGTTGTAGTTTGACCACCAGCATTTCCTCCTGTATCCATTAAAACAGTAACAAAAGGAACTAAGATTGGAAGAGCATTTAAGGCTACCTCAAATTTATTTAAAATCATTGAAGAGAATGTTCCTAATACCAAAAGAACTATTAACCAAGGCGCACATTTAAGAGCCATTTTAAAAATGCTAGTATCTAAATAACTATTTTCAAGTGGGGCAACACCTGCCATTTTACTCATATCTTCAGTAGCTTCTTGTTCAATAACGTCAACGATATCGTCGACTGTAATAATACCAACTAATCTATTTTCGTTATTTAAAACTGCTATAGCATTAAGGTCGTATCTTTTCATTTGGTTAGCAACTTCTTCTTGGTCATCATTAACTAAACAAGTAACATAGTCTCTATTCATTAATTCAGAAACCAATTCATCGTCTTTAGCAAAAATTAATTCATCAAGATCAAGAGTTCCAACTAAATTTCTGCTCTTATCCATAACAAAAATTGTATAAATTGTCTCTTTTGTTTTACCTATTCTTCTGATAGCTCTAATTGCTTCATCCGCAGTTAAATCATCATTTAAGCTTAAAAACTCAGTGGTCATGATTGAACCAGCAGTATTTTCTTTGTAATTTAATAACTTATTAATTACATCTCTTTTTTCTTTAGAAACATTCTTTAAAACACGAGAAACTAAGTTTGCAGGTAAATCTTCAAGATCATCAACAAGATCATCAGTGAATTGACTATCTAAAACTCTAGCAAGTTCACTATCACTCATTAATTGAATCAACTTTTCTTTAGTATCAGAGGATAATTCTGTAAATAAATCTGCTGTATATTCGCTTCTAACAAATTTGAATATAAAAACTAAATGTGAGACGTCTTCAAAATCATCACATGCTTCAGCAATATCAATTGTTGGAACAACTTCAAAAATGTTACGAACATCTTTAACTTTTCTAGCAACAATTAACTCTTCTAATTCTTTTGTTGAAATTAATTCGTTCTCCATTTTTATCCCCTAATTCAATATAATTTTACTAAATATAGCTCATTAAAAAAATACAAAAATAAATTAATTTAATTTAAAAATAATATGTATTTTAAATTAATAAGGTTAATTAATTTAAATCTATAATATTTTCTTCTTTTTTAAACTGAATTTCTTCTAATAAATTCCCTTCTAAATTGAATTTGTTTCCATCAATTAATTGAAGACAATTGTTTTCATATACTCGAACATACAATTTAAAATCATCAACGTTATAAATATCAGAATAAATTGTATACTCAAAACTACCTAAATCACTATTACATTCTCCAATTAACGTAGAAACATTATTTAACACATGAAAACCTTGATTAATATTATACATATCATCATTATCTTTAAATGTAACATTATGTAAAAGATAAGTAGCTTTAACAAATCTAGATTGAGGAGAAGAATCTCCAGGTAAACCAATTTGACCAAAACCTTTACCATAAGGCTTAAGGTCTAAATCTTTACTAAATCTAGATTTAGGTTCGTCGCTTGTAAGATTTAAATAATTATTTACATTGAATCTATGATATTCAAAGACAGGATTATTAGTTAAAACGTTAAATGGATTATCAAATACTTTTAAACCGTCTTCTCTTGATTCGATAACAATACTTTTTGTTTTATCACTCATTATAAAATGTAAAGTAGCTACATCTAAATCTTTAGAAAAAGATTCGTTTAAAATTGAAATATCCTTTAAAGCTTCTTTTACTTCATCAACACTTTTATATTTTCCCAATAAATATAATGGTAATTCATATGGAGCAATATTAATTTTCCCTATGATTTCCTCACTAAATTTAGCTAAAGCAGGAAAATTTAATCCAGCAAAAGTTAAACCATATTCATTAATACAATCAAAAAACATTGGATAAGAAGAAACGACAATTCCTACTCCTAATAAAGCATAATGAGTTTTGATTTCCTTCTCTTTTTTAAATTTAAAAGAGAAGTTACGAGGTACAAATATCCCGGTTTGCGGATAGTTGTAATTAAGATCAAGATTTCTTCCAAAGAAGTGCTTGTTCTTACTAAACGAAATTGCAGTGCACATAGTTTAATACCTCCTTAATTTCATTATATAATTTTTCATGTAGAATATATAATTATATGATGAGGAAGATATATGAAAGAATTAGAAATGGTAATAGCTACAAATAATTTACATAAGTTACAAGAATATAAATATTTATTAAAAGATATAAATGTTAAATTAACTACATTAAAGGATGAAAATATAATTTCTGACCCATTAGAGGATGGAAAAACATTTGAAGAAAACGCTTTAATTAAAGCTTCTTCAATTAAAAATAAAACTCGTAAAATAGTTTTAAGTGATGATTCAGGAATATCTATTGATGCTTTAGGGGAAGAATATCCAGGAATTTATTCCCATAGATATCAACAAAGCCTAGGTGGAGATAAAGAAGCTAATAATTATTTAGTAAATAAAGTAAGTGGTTCAAAAGCTCACTATACTTGTGTCATAGTTATCGAAAACCTATGTAAATCCCCACTCATTTTTAAAGGATACATGAATGGGGAGATTTCTTCTAAAGTAAAAGGTGAACATGGCTTTGGATATGATCCAATCTTTATACCTGAAGGATTTAATAAAACACTAGGTGAATTAGATGAAGAAACAAAAAATAGCATTTCTCATAGAGCAAATGCCACTTTAAAACTTATTCAATATTTAAAAGAGAATAATATTATTTAGTTTTTCTATAGAAGATATAGAAAATAATTGCTCCTCCAAAAAGAGGAATTAAAGATAACCAACTTAATACGGGTAATCCTGTAACTAATCCACTAATTAAAAGACCTAAGAAAATAACAGCACAAATCGAAATACCAATAAATGAATATTTTCTTAATTTAATTAATTTTTTATCTGGAGTAATTATTCTTAAATCTTCGATAATAAACTCATCCTTTGTTTCTAAAACTTTAAACTCTGCTTTTTCATTTTCTTCACATCTTTTTTGAAGTTCTTTGAAATTCTCCATAAATTTTGGATGTTCATCATTTCTAAATGTATCAAGTTCTTCTTTATCAACAAGCGGAATAATTTGTTCTAAATAAGACAATAAATTTTTAATTGATTCATTATTCTTTTTATACCAATTTAAAAATTCTTCTTTAATGAAACTACCTTCACTCATAGTTACCTCTGCTTTTTTAAAATAGATTCTACAGTATTTCATAATCTCTAACATGTAATTTAAGATTAAGTAACTATTTTCTCTATCAAGAGTAATATCGTATTGTTCAAAAAGATCGATTACTTCTTGTCCTTTAAAATTATCTAATGTAGAACCCATAAATAAACAATCAGCCATACCAGTAATTGCGTTTAAATCATTTGGTTTTAAACTTAATAAGGATTTGAATGAATCATAAGCCGCATCAACTTCTAAATGAGTAAATAGTTGGGTTTTAGCATAGTTATTGATTTGTTTATACTTCTTAACCAAAAGATTTAAAGCGTCGCTTGTAACAAATTGATTTGAACAATGTTTACAATAACCATACTTTTCATCTTGTTTAACATCTATAACTTCTTTGCAATTAGGACAGATTACTTTCATATGTTTTTACCTTTCTATATCTTCATATTGAACTGGAATTTCAATATTATATTTCTCTAACAACCTATTTTGTTCTTTAAAATATTTTCTAAACAACTTGAAATAGCCTTTTGTATTTTTTGAAACAAAATCAGGCTTAATCTTCTCATCTTTAACTAATTTTTCAAAATTGAATTTACCATTAACTTTCCATAAGTTCATAAATCCAAAAGTAATAGCATTTTTAGGACAATTAAGAGTACATCTCATGCACATAGCACAACTAGATTTAACTCTATATTCTCCTTTTTTATTTAAATATATCGCTTGAGTAGGACAATTATTCATGCACATATTACATTTAATACATTTTTTCTTGTTCATTCTTACAAATTTTGAATTTAATTTAGGAGCAATATATTCAATTCTTAATAATGTGGACAATGCTTGTTTTCCTTTATTAAATTTCATTGATTTATATTCTTCATTCATAATTTGAATAGCATAAACTTTTGTTAAAGGATCTAAATACAAATATAGTTGTTTTTTTAGCCTATCATTATAATCAAACATGATGTTATAGGGCATAATAAAGTGTTTTTCTAAAACAAAATTATAATTTAATTTCTTTAAATATCTATAAGCATGAGAAGTAGAAGCATCATTTAATTTAAAAGGTTCACCACTTGTCTTATATACAAAAAAATCTTTCTTTTCATTAGCTTTTTTAAAGTTTTTTAAAAATTTAACAAAAATTTCAGGGATATTAAAAGCATGGATTGGATAACCAATTCCTATTAAATCATACTCATTTGGATCAGGATAATTTAAATTAAGAACAGAAAAAACATAATGATCTACTTTAGCTCCAAGTTCTTCAAGATGATGTTTTAAAAATTCACCGCAAAGTTTTGTGTTTCCTGTGCCAGTAAATGTATAAAGACATATTTTTTTCATAACGTTATTATTTTATAATATACAAAAATTTATATCAAATATACTTTATCTCATGCTTATTATATTAAAAATATTAGCATTTTATAAAAACATATGATATATTAATTAGGCAATCACGGAGTAATACCCAAGTGGTGAAGGGGCCTCCCTGCTAAGGAGGTAGGTCGGGTAACTGGCGCGAGAGTTCGAGTCTCTCTTACTCCGCCACTATAAAATAAGGCACATATTAAATTATGTGTTTTTTATTTTTTAAAATTCCCTATGATTTCCCATCTCTTTTTTAAAAATACAATAACTATCCATTAAAAAAGACCTTTTTGAAGGTCTTATTTAATTAATGAAATCTTGCGTATTCGTCTTTTATTTTTTCGTGAGATTCATGACTTCTAATAACATCTGCAATCATCTCAGCAATTGTAACAACGACGATTTTTGGATTATCCTTAATTTCAGGATGTTCAATTGTATCAGTTACACAACATTCTGTTACATAATCAGCATTATTGAATCTTTCAAAAGCAGGACCATTAAATAAAGCATGGGATGCACAAATATAAATTTCTTTAGCTCCCTTATCATGAAGAGCTTTAGCACCAGCTAAAATGGTTCCGCCAGTATCAATGATATCATCAACCATAACACAAATTTTACCTTGAATATCACCAACGATATTTGTAATTTCAGCAACATTTGGTCTTGGTCTACGTTTATCAATAACAACAATATTAGTATTAGGTATAAAATTAGATAAATCTCTAGCTCTATGCATAGCACCATGATCTGGAGCTACTATAGCAATCTTTTCATTTTGATATTTAGGATCACTAAACTTTTTGTTTAAATACTTAGCGAATAAGAAACTTGGTGAGCAGTTATCAACTGGGACTCCAAAGAAACCTTGAATTTGTGGTGTATGTAACTCACAAGTAATAATTCTTTTAACACCTGCATTTGTAAATAAATCAGCAACCATTCTTGCGCTTATTGGCTCATTAATGTGTGCGATTCTATCTTGTCTAGCATATCCAAAATAAGGAATAATCAAAGTTACTTCTCTACAATTTGCTCTTCTAACTGCATCAATGAAAATTAATGTTTCCATGATTCTATCGTTAACTGGCTTACATGTAGATTGAATAATATAAACTTTCTTTCCTCTAACATCACATGATGCACTAGCTGTAGCTAAACATTCACCATCAGCGAAGTGTTTGACTTCTGATTCACTTACATTGATGTTTAGTAAAGCACAAACTTTTTTTGTTAATTCACAACTACTTGTTAATGAGAATACCATTATATCTTTAATCATATTTTATCCTCCTACAAATAAATTATAATTTAGTATTAATTAAAATTTTATTAATAATTTAAGAAAAGAAAAAGTCTAGATAAACTAGACTAAAAATTCTCTTATTATTTTCCGCTTCTGTATTTTTTATTGAAACGATCAACTCTTCCATCACTTTGAACAAATCTTTGTTTTCCAGTGTAGAATGGGTGGCAGTTACTGCAAGTATCAACTCTAATTTCTTTTAAGGTTGATTCTGTTTCAAATGTGTTACCACAAGAAATGCATGTAACTTTACATTTTTGATAGTTTGGATGAATTCCTTTTTTCATACATTACTCCTTCCGCCTAAGATTTTACATAAATCTTAAGAAAGCTTACGTGCTATTAATATTAACAATTATTGACTTAAATTACAAGAAAGAAATTATTTGTAATTCTAACTATTTTTTAACAATAATTCGTATTCTTCTTTCAATTTAGAACCTACTTTATCTAATGTTCTTTCTTCAACAATTTTATAACCATTTTGTTTAATAAAAGCACAATCTTCATCGATAGTTTTTCTAATTAACCCTACGAATTCCTCATTATTTTTACCTTTTAAGCAATCTACACCACTAGTTAACCAATCTTCGTAAACACCAATATCTCTTGTAACTAAAGGAAGTCTAGTAGCTAAAGCTTCTAAAGCTACAATACCTTCTGTTTCTTCGTTTGTTGGGAAAAACATACAATTTGCATAATACAATGCTCCTTTAATGACATTTCCTTTTATATATCCAGGAAGAATTACGTTATCAGGTTTATTCTTAATGCATTTTAAAACATATGAAGTTGTTAATATTTTTTGTAAATAACCAAACCAAATAAACTTAACATCTGGCATCTTTCTAGCAACTTCGAAAAAATCATCAATTCCCTTACGTTTAAAGTAAAATCCTATGCCAATAACTACTTTTTCATTGGTTATATTGAACATCTTTTTAAATGCTTCAACATTTTCTTTTTGATATTCATAATCTTCTAATTTAATACCATTTGAAATAGCAACTACTTTACAATTTACTCCTTTATAATTTTCAATTAACTTCTTTGAATAATTAGTAGGAGTAATGATTAAATCTGCTCTTTTATAAAGTCTATCCATCATATTGTTATAGAAAGGAGCAATTAATTTCCATAAACGGAAAGATTCTCTAAAATCTTCATGAGTTGAATGTCCATGAACAACAACTGGAATACCTTTTTTCTTACATTTCTTTAATAAACTATAACTTTTTGGACCATAAGAATTTATATGAACAATATCAAAGTCATCTTTTGGATTTAAAGTAAATTCAATACCATTTTCTTTTAAAGCAAGTTGTTGATGAACAAGAGCTCTACCAATTCCAGAAACAGACATTGATGATTGATTTTCTAAATATAATAATACTTTCATAATTTGCTCCTTATATTATTCAAGAGTTAAATAATATATTAATTCTTAACTATTTTTCCAACTTTATTTGAAAAAATTATAATTAATATTATAATAACACAAAAGGAGGATACATATGATAAGTAAAAAGTTAGCTGTAGAACTTATTAATCATGCAAGTTCTACTGGTGCAGATTTTGTTGAATTATTTTTTGAAGATACTAAAGCTACATCCTACTCTTTTGAAAATGCAAAATTAGATAGTATTTCAACCAATTACATTAAAGGAATTGGTGTTAGATTATTAAAAGAAAATCAATCTATTTATGGATATACAAACGATTTATCTAAGAATAGCTTATTTAAATTAATTGATAATTTAAAAAGTTCATTTACTAGCGGAAGATGTATTGAAGAAATTAAAGAGTTAAAACAACAAAAATATAAAAAGGTAAACAAGAAAGTTATTCCTTTAGCAAGTGTTGAACCTTCCACTATTATCGAATACGTTAGAAGTGGTGTTAATGAAATTATTAATTACGATCCAAGAATTGTAAGGGTTATGGGTGGATTTTTAATTAAAACTTCCGATGTAACCATTATGAATAGCGAAGGAAAATTATTTAAAAAAGAAAACGAATATGGAAGAGTCTTCTTAAGTTCATTTGCTAGTGAAAATGGAAAAATCGAAACAAGATTTGATGGACCAGGATCACAAAATGGCTGGAAATTCTTTACAGATGAAATCAATATTATCGAATTAGCTAAAGAAAACGCAAGAAAATGTATTTTAATGCTCGGGGCTAAAGAATGTCCAAGTGGACACTTCCCAGTTATTATTGGAAATGGTTGGGGAGGCGTTATTTTCCATGAAGCTTGTGGTCACCAACTTGAAGCAACTAGTGTTGCTAAAGGATTAAGTGTCTTTACAGGAATGAAAGGCGAAGCTATCGCAAGTCCAATCGTTAGTGCTTATGATGATGGCACTATGTCAAATGAATGGGGTAGTAACGATATTGATGATGAGGGAAATCCAACCCAAAACAACTGTTTAATCAAAGATGGTATTTTGGTTGGTTACTTAGTCGATAACTTTAATGGAAGAAGAATGGGCGAAAAAGGAAATGGAGCTTGTAGAAGACAATCCTATAAATTTAACCCTACTTCAAGAATGTCAAATACCTATATTGCTCCAGGTAAGTCAACAGTTGATGAAATTATTAAAAATACAAAATTAGGTTTATATGCTGTCTCTTTTAATGGAGGTAGCGTTAACCCAGCAGTTGGTGATTTCAACTTTGGCTGTAGTGAAGCCTACATCATTAAAGATGGTAAAATTCTTGAACCTGTAAGAGGAGCTACTCTTGTTGGAAATGCAAAAGATATTTTAAAGCATATTGATATGGTAGGTAACGACCTTGGATTAGGACAAGGAAACTGTGGTTCTATTAGTGGAAATGTCCCTGTCAATGTTGGTCAACCAACAATTAGAGTTGATGACATCACTGTCGGAGGAAGAGGAGGTAGCATCGATGAATATAAATAAGTTTTTAAGCAAAGCTAAAGAAGCAAATCTTGAAGTTGCTGAAATTAAAATTTCTAAATCTACATCATCTTCAATTTCTATTTTTAGAGGCCAAATTGAATCGAACGAATTCTCCTCTACTTCTTCATTAGTTGCAAGGGGTATATATAATGGCAAATTAGGAGCTGTTATTAGTGAAAATTTAGATGATTCAAGTATTGATTCAATTATTAGTGATATTAAAACTAACGCAACATTAATTGAAAAAGAAGAAGAACCTATTATCTTTAAAGGTAGTGAAAAATACAAAAAGAAAAATATGTTCAATAAAGAATTAGATAAAATCACAACTAAAGATGCTTTACCTATTCTTTATGAAATTGAAAGAAAAACAAAAGAAAAAGATCCAAGAGTTACAGATGTTGAAGCTTCATTCTCAATGGAAGAAAGCGAATTTACACATGTTAATTCTTATGGTTTAAATTTAAAAAACCATAGTAATTACTGCGTAATTTATGCAAGTGTCTATATGAAAGATGGAGACGTTGTTAAAGATAATATGAATATTGTTTTTGGTAATGAATTCAAAATCGACATCGATACATTTGTTGAAAAATTAATTGAAGAATGTAAACAAAAATTCAATCCTGTATCTATTTCAACAAATACCTATAAAGGTGTAATCGATAGAGATGCAGTTTCTAGTTTAATTGATGCATTAATTTCAAATACATCAAGTGAGCAAACACAAAGACATTCTTCAGTATTTGAAGGAAAAGAAGGTCAAAAAGTTCTTTCTAGTAAATTAACAATTGACGAGGTTCCACTTAAGAACAATGTCTTTAGAACATACTTCGATAGTGAAGGTGTTGCTACATTTAATAAAACTATTATTAGAAAAGGTGTCTTAGAAACATTACTTTACAATCTTGAAACAGCTAAGAAAGCTAATAAAGAAAGTACAGGAAATGGCCAAGGATCTTCTTCAATTGGAGTAGGATATACCAATTTAACTGTTAAAAAAGGTAAATTATCAAAAGAACAACTTTTTGAAAAAATTCAAAACGGTGTTTACATCACTTCTATTCAAGGGCTTCATGCTGGACTTAATCCAAGAAGCGGGGACTTCTCTCTTCAAGCAGAAGGTTTCTTAATTAAGGATGGTAAGATTGACAATTTCTTAACCTTATTTACAGTTGGAGGAAATTTATTCAAATTATTCAATGACATTATTGCTGTTGCTAATGATAGTAAATTAATGTTATCAAGTATTGAAACTCCTTCTATTGCATTCAAAAATATTAAAATTAGCGCATAATTTTTAATATTCTAATTGAAACATAATCTCCTTAAATCTAAAATTAGATTAAGGAGATTTTTTATGAAAAAGAAAAAAATTAAATTGGTTGAAAGTTTTAAAAAATTTATCAGCCGTGGAAATGTCCTCGATATGGCCATAGGTGTTATCATCGGTGGAGCTTTCCAATCAATCATTAACTCAGTAGTTAAAGGAATTTTAATGCCTTTAATTGCCTTCTTCGTTCCAGCAGGTGGAATCGATGGAATTGTCACTGTTTTAAACCACGATGCAGCCGTTGTTGATCCAAATGCTTCTGAATTACCAGCAAATACAGTCAAATACTGGGGTCACACATATGATGCAGATAAAGTAAATGTTATTAACTGGGGATCATTTATTAATGCTCTTATCTACTTCTTTATCGTTGCAATTGTTTTATTCATAATCCTTCAAGTATTCAACTATCTTAAAAATAAGAAAGCTGAATTTGAAGCAAAACAACTTGAACTTTACTATCAAAAACATCCTGAAGAAAGACCAAAACCTGAAGAACCAGCACCAAAGCAACCTACAGAAGTTGAATTACTTACTGAAATTAAAGAACAATTAGTTGAATTAAATAAAAACAAGGATATAGCTAAATAAATCATATGAAAACAGCTGCAAAAATATTCACTATATTAGGAATATTGTCTTTATTTATAAGTGTTATTGTTAATATAGCTACATCTTCTACATATGTTGATAGTTTTGTTAAATCGATTTATGAAATGTATAACTCAGCAGGATTATCTATTCCCCCAGAATTCAAAGAAACTTTAAGCTCTATTGCAAAAACTATGTTAATTGGAGGAATCATTGTAAATATTGGTGGAATTGCTATTGGAATAACTCATGTTGTATTTTTATTTCAAAACAAATCCAAAAAACAATGTTTACCTACAGCAATTCTAACTTTAATTTTTGTCAATATTATTGCTGGGATACTTTCACTTTGTATGAGAGATGAGCATTATCTCTTATAAATAAAAACCAATAAAATTA
>JAEDIE010000017.1 GCA_016296775.1 Bacilli bacterium
AGATAATAATGATACAATATTATTGGATCTTGAAGGAGATGATGAAGAATCATTATTTTGATTATGGAATTAAAGAAAGTAAATTATATTAGTGAAGAAGAATTAAAGTTATATAAAAAAGAATTATATAACTCTATTATTAATGATGTAAATTTTTATAAATTAGTTTTATTATCTAATTTTAAAAATGAAGATATAATGTCTAATCTTTCTTTATTTGAAGAATGGCGAAATAATTTTAATAAAGTTGAAAAAATTAATTCTTATCAAGATTGTGTTAAATACAATACTTTTGAAAGATTAATCTTAGTAAAAGAAAATAAATTTATCGAAAGAGAATATGAAGTTTTACCTTATGTTTTAGATAATATTGTCTATAATTCTAGATTCATCGTTAAAGATTTTGGCGATGAATTTAATACAATTAGTATCAAAGAAGTAGATTCAAAAACTGAAAAAAATAAAGTAAAACAACAACTTAAAAGTAAGAAAACTATGCTTTATTTTTTAGGAGCAAATAGAACTGGAAAAACATATTTAAGTATCGCTATTGTTAATAACTTTATAAAAAATAGTGAAGGAAAAGTAGCATATTTAAATACAACAAAGAGATTTCAAGAGCTTATAGATTTATTATTTAGTAAAAATATAGGTGACAAGAATGAATTTAATAATTTATTAGATGAGTATTCAAATTGTTCATTATTGGTTCTTGATGGACTAGGAAATGAAAGAAAAAGTGAATATGTTAGAGATTCCATTTTGATGCCTATTTTAAAAAATAGAAATAGCAAAAGATTAGTTACTATCATTAATTCAAATTACAATTTAGAAGAATTAGCTATTCTATATTCATTTAATAAAAGTGATGGAAAAATTATTGCTAATTCATTAAAAAATATTATTTCTTCACAAGTAGAAGAAATAATAGATTTTGGAGAAAGACCTAACTTATATTAAATATTTAAATAGATGAAATTATAAAATTTCACCTATTTTTTTATATAACGAAGCAATTGAACCATCATTAATTATTTTTACTATATCTTTATTATCAATATAGTTATAATCGTGATTTAATTTTAATTTTTCTTCAATATGAGTTTCGTTTCTATTATTTAAATTAGAAATTTGTTTATCTTTTGATACTTCTAAACAAATTATTTTTTTAAACATATATTCGTAATGAGCTTTAAATAGTAAAGGAACTTCGATAGCAATTTTATCTGATTTAGCAATTAAATCTAATAATATTTCTTCAAGTTTTTTATAAATATAGTTTTCTACTTCCTTCTTTTTTATAGGATCATTTACCATTATTTTTCTAGCTTTATTTCTTGATTCAATATTAAAATAATCAAAATTCATATGTAAAAGTCCACTAATTTTCTTTTTTACATCTTCTTCTTCATACATTTTATGAACTAAATCATCACATGAATATGTATCATAATTTAAAGTAGAGAAGTGATGTAAAACAGTTGATTTGCCACTTCCAATTGGACCAGTAATTCCTATAGCTTTTTTTAAATTATGGTTTATTTGACAGTTAGGACAAAAAGTAGTGCCTCTTCCATTTAAAAATATTTTATGCATTCTTGTTGAACAATTAATACAAGGTTCATCTTCCCTTCCATAAGCTTTTAATAAAACTTGAAAACGTCCATCAACTCCTTCACTAGGGTGGAAAGAGTGAATTGTGCTTCCTCCTTCTAATATTGCTCTATCTAATATAATTTTAGAATTTTTAATAATATCTACTATATTTTCTTTACTAAGTTCTTTTCCCTTAGTTAAAGGATTGATTTTTGAAGCAAAAAGTATTTCATCAGCATAAATATTACCAATTCCACACATAATAGTTTGATCTAAAAGTAGTTCTTTTATAGGTTTGTTTTTCGTTATTATTTTATTAATAATTATGTCGTATTGTTCTAATTTTACTTTATTAGCTTCTATTCCTAATGATGCAATCATCTTAACATTTTTAACATTGTCTTCTTTAGTTAGATACATTAAACCAAATTTTCTTGTATCATCAAAAGAAAGATAAGTGGAATCACTAAATTTAAACATTAAAGTGGTAAATTTAATTGGTTTATATTCTTCAATATATCTAAATTTACCTTCCATTCTTAAATGAGTAATTAAACAATACTCATTAGAAAGATGAAAGAAAATAAATTTTCCATATCTAGTAATATCTTTAATAGTTTTATTTTTAATATTAATAAATTCATCTTTGCTAGATTGAATTAATCTTTCATAAAACAAAGTATAATCACTAATAGTTTTATTAATTACTAGTGGTTTTAATATGTTGATAACTGTTTCTACTTCTGGTAATTCTGGCATAATTATTTAGCATCAAACCAAGTTTTAGCATAACCCCCATCTACTTTTAATTTAACATTTAATTTAATAGAGTTTTCCATTATATCTTTTACTAAATGGTATACTTCTTCTTTTTCTTTATCATTTACTTTAATTAATAATTCATCATGAATTTGAGAAATAATTTTAGCTTCATAATTATTCTCTTTTAAAGCATTAAATACATTAATCATAGCAATTTTAATTAAATCAGCAGCTGATCCTTGAATAGGAGCATTCATTGAAGCTCGTTTTGCAAATTCTCTGGTTTTATAATCGCTTGATTTAAATTCTGTTAAATATCTTCTTCTATTAAACATTGTTAAGGTATAGCCATTATTCATAGCTAAAGCTACTGAATTAGTTAAGTATTCTTTAATTTCTGGGAATGATTCATAAAAATTCATAATAATATTTCTAGCTTCAAAAATAGAAATATTTAATTGTTCGCTTAATCCCCAATCACTAATTCCATAAACAATTCCAAAATTAACTGCTTTAGCTTTTCTTCTTTCTAATGAAGTAGGTTCTCTATTTAATTTAAATATCTTTTTAGCTGTTAAAGAATGAACATCAATATCATTGTTAAAAGCATCAATTAATGTTTTGCAATTAGATAATGATGCTAAAATTCTAAGTTCAATTTGAGAATAATCTAAACTTAATATATTTAAATTTGGATCATCATAGTAAAAACATTGTCTAATTAATTTACCTTCTTCATCTCTAATAGAAATATTTTGTAAATTTGGTTCACTTGAAGAAAGTCTACCAGTAGTGGTTAAAGCTTGATTAAATGTAGCATGAATTTTGTTATCTTTTTGAATAAATGGTATAAATCCATCAACATAAGTAGAGAGAATTTTACTATATTTTCGATACATTAATATTCTTTCAACAATTGGATGAGAATCTGTTAATTCAAGCAAATATTCTACACTTGTAGAATGTTTTTTATTATCTTTTAAACCTAATTCGTTATATAAAACATTACCTAATTCTTTAGGAGAATTAATATTAAATTCATGATTAGCATAAAAATAAATATCTCTTTTAATCTCAGTTAATTTATTTTTAATTTCGTCTCCATACTTAATTAAACTATCTTTATTTAAAGGGAAACCTTCTATTTCAACTTCACTTAAAACATTACATAAAGGAAGTTCAATATTATTAAGTAAATCAAGTTGATTTACTTTAATTAAAGAATCTTTAATTAAAGGATATAAAATATAAGAATAGTAAGCTTTTACTATAGTTTTTTCTTTATTTGATTCATCAAATAAAGATTCAGTATTTAAACAATAACTTGTATCAATATTAAAATAAGCTAAACAAGCAACAATATCATTTTTAATTGTAGGTTCAAGTAAATATGAAGCAAGTAAAAGATCAAAATATAATCCTTCAACATTGATATTTATATTATGCAATACGCATTTGTTAAGCTTATAATCATAACAATATTTTTTAATATCTTTATTTTCTAGCAATTCTTTAATTTCTTTATTGTTAATAATATTATCGTATTCAATATAATAATTTTCATTTTTAATACTAAAACCAATTCCATAAAGTGTAGCATTATGATAGTTATCAAAACCAATATCTACGCTAAATCCCATCTCTTTTATATCTTTTTTAGGTAAAGATGAAACAATATTAAAGGTAACTTTTTCATCATTAATTTGAATTTTCTTTAACTTAGTTGGTAATTTATTTATTAAATTTTTAAATTCATATTTAGTAGCAAAAGTAGAGATTTTATTAAAATCATAACCTTCATAAATTGTATCTTTTACAGTAAGAGGAAGAGTATAATCTAAATTGATTTTAGCTAATTCTTTACATAATTCACCTCTTGAAGCAAACTCTGTTAAGTTTTCTTTTAAAGATTTGGTGCATTCATCTTTGTGAAGTAAAATTTCTTCTAATGTACCATACTTAATGATTAATTGTTTAGCAGTTTTATCTCCTACTTTAGGAATACCTTTTAAGTTATCACTTGGATCACCCATTAAACCTTTATAATCAATAATATTTATTGGATCAAAACCCCAATCTTCTTTAAAAGTAGTAGGAGTATATTCTTTAATATCTTTTAAACCTCTTTTAATTAATTTAACTGTAATATTATCTTCAATAAGTTGAAGATAATCTTTATCACTAGTATAAATATATACTTTATAACCTTCTTTTGAAGCATTTTTAGCAATAATTCCGGCTATATCATCAGCTTCTATATTTTCATCTTCATAATATTTAATATTCAAACTATCTAAAAGTTCTCTAGCAATAGGCATTTGTTCTAATAATTCTTTAGGAGTAGGAGCTCTATTTGCTTTATATTCTTCAAATTTTTGATGTCTAAAAGTATGTTTTCCTTTATCAAAAGCAACAAATATTCCATCTTCTTTATTTAAAGAAGAAATAATAGAAGTTAACATATTTGAAAAAGCAAAAATAGCATTAGTAGGTATACCATCTTTATTATGCATTAATAAAGAAGAATCTGGATTATAAGTAGCATAATATGCTCTAAATAATAATGAATTTCCATCAATAACAATAATTTTATTCATTTAATAATTCTCCTTTCTTAATATCTAATATTTTTAAACTTGGTTCGCCTTTTCTATTTTCTAATGTACATGAAACTAAAACTATATCATTAGCGTTAATTTTATCTCCAACTTTTGAATATAGCGAAGCAAAAATTGTACCTTCAATTTCTCCTGAACTATCATATAAAGATATAAAAGCCATAGGTTTTCCCTTATCTTTTCCGTTTTTAATGGTAATAGCTTTAATGCTTCTAACATTAGCAATAATAGTGGAAGTGTGAGTATAATCTAACTCATCAATAGTTTTAATTTCGTTAGTATTAATATTTGATTTATCAATATAGTTAAGTAATGAATCTGAAATCATAACACCTAAAGCTTCGTATTCATTTAATATTCTTTCTAAAGGATCGTCTTTTACATTTTTAACTTCAACTTCATGAATTTCATTAAACATCTCTAAAGTTTGAATAGAATCAATAATTTCATCTACACTCATTTTTAATTCTTTTCTATTATTATTTAATGAATCAAAACATCCTGCATCAATTAATTTTGCAATTTGAATAGGAGTTATATTTGTATCAGTATTTTTCATTCTATAAATGAAATTTTGTAATGATTCAAATTTCCCGTTTTTATTTCTTTCTTCAAGTACTCCTAAAATAGTTTTAATAGGGAAATTAGAAATTCCAGTTAAAGGAAGAAGTAATTTGTTATTAAATTCTTTAAATTTTAAGGTTGATTCATTAATATTTGGAAGCAAAATCTCTAAACCTTGCTTTTTAATTTCATCTAAATATTTGTTAAATTTAATATCATTTGAACCATATTGTTGGTCTAATATGGAAAGATAAAATTCTAAAGGATAATATGTTTTTAAGTAAGATTGCATAACTCCAATAAGAGCATAACTAACAGCATGAGCTTTAGGAAATCCATAATCTTGGAATTTTTCAATTAATGAATATATTTCATTAGCTTTTTTATTGTTTAATCCATTTTTAATTAATCTAGAAATAAAATCATCCTTAATTTGTTTAATAGTATTATGGTCTTTTTTAGAAATTGCTCTTCTAAAAGAATCAGCTTCACTAAAAGAATATGAAGCTAATTTTCTAGCTATTTGCATAATTTGTTCTTGATAAACTATAATTCCAAAGGTATCTTTTAAAATTGGTTCAAGTCTAGGATCTAAATATGTTACTTTTTCTATTTTAGCTTTTCTTTTAGCGTATGTATCTATATTATCCATTGGACCAGGTCTATCTAAAGAAATAGTAGCAACAACTTCATCAAAACAAGTAGGTTTTATAACCTTAATTGCATTTATTGCAGCACTTGTATCAAGTTGGAAAATACCCATTGTTCTACAATCAGTAATTAATTTATATATGTTTTTATCGTTTAAATCGATATTATTTAAGCTAATATCGATACCTTTATTTTGTTTAATTAAAGTTAAACAGTTTTTAATAATTGAAAGATTGGATAATCCAAGAATATCCATTTTTAAGAATCCTTGTTCTTCTAAATAATCTTTTTCATATTGAGTAACTAAAGTTGATTCATCTAAAAAAGTTAAAGGAATAGAAGTAAATAAATCATTATTATCCACAACAATTCCAGCAGCATGTAACCCTTTTTGACGAGGTAAGCCTTCTAAAAGGAAAGCTAATTTAAATATTTCTTTATGGTCAATACTAGCTAAAACTTTATCTTTAAAAGCTGGAATATTGTTATAAGCCATCTTTAAATCATATTTGTTTTTATTGTAATTATTCGGAATTGTTTTACATAATTCTTCACCTAAAGGAAGAAGCCCAAGAACTCTTGAAGCATCCCTAATACTTTGTTTAGCTCCAAAAGTTTGGAAAGCTATAACTCTAGCACATCTATTATTCCCATATTTTTTAGTTATATATTCAAATATCTTATCCCTTTCAATATCAGAAAAATCACAGTCAATATCAGGCATAGTTTTTCTATTTGGATTTAAAAATCTTTCAAAAATAAGATTATATTTTAAAGGATCAACTTCAGTTATTTCTAAAAGATAAGCAACTAAACTACCAGCAGAGCTTCCTCTTCCTGGACCAACAGGAATATTGTTATTTTTAGCATATTTAACATAATCTTGAACAATAAGAAAATAATCTTGATATCCCATTTTTTTGATAGTTAAAAATTCATAATTTAATCTATCTCGATAGTTTGGTGATTTTGTTAAATCAATATTTCTAATTTTTAAACCTTCTAAAATTTTATTTTTTAAAAGAATAGTGGAATCCTCATTTTCTAAACTAAATTTAAGTAATTTTCCTCTTTTTTCATTAAACTTAAACTTTATATTTTTAAAAATATCAAAATTATTTTCTAATTCTTCAAATGTATAAAACTTAGTAATTTCTTCTTTATTTTTAAAGAAATAATCTCCATCATATTTTTTATAATTTTCATCTAAAGGTTCTTGTCTTTTAATACAATCTAAAACATCAATAACTATAGCATCTTCTCTTTTTAAATATTTTACTAAAGGAAAAGCGATGATTTTATAAGAATGATTTTGAGCAAAATCTCTAATTTTATTAGCAAAAGCTACCTCGTTTTTAGAATATATTTCCATTCCAATAAAGAAATTTTCAAAACACGAAGATAAAACATTTAATTTATGAGCAAAATCGTTGTTATCTATAGATAAAAACAAGCTATTTTTTACACTATAAACACAAATTAATCCTTTAAATCTTTCTTTAACTTCTTCAACTTTTGTATTTTTATTCTTTTCCATTAAAGAAGAAATATAAGATAAATTTCTATATCCTTCTTCATTTTTTATATATAAAGAAAAAATATGATCTTCAATAACAAGTTCCATTCCTAAAATTGGTTTAAGGTTGTTTTTTTCACACTTGGAATAAAACTTTGGAAGACCATATAAAACATTAACATCGCTTATACCTACATATTCATATGAACACTTTAAAGTGGTGGAGATAAGAGGTTCAATCTTAACTCCACTTTGTAAAAATGAGTATCCAGTATAAATATGCAAAGGTATAAAATTCATTGTTATTTTGTATTATCAATAATTACTTGTTCTAAATCTTTAATAAATTGATCTAATTCAGTTAAATCTTTAATTTGAGCACCACTTGCTGAAGCATGGCCTCCTCCTTTATATTTTTTAGCAACTTCATTAATTACATAATTTCTACTTCTAATAGAAATTCTAAAACAAGGTTCAGTAATATCTTCAGTAATAGAACACCAAATATTAATTCCTTTATAGGTGGAGAAGAAGTTTACATTGTCTTTTCCTTGTTCACTTGCTAAATGAAGTTCATCTAAATCTTTTTGTGTCATAACATAATAAGCTACGCCATGTTCACTGATTTTATAGTTATTAAGTATAAACTTAATAACTTCTAACTTTGAAAGATCATCTTGATACATTAATTCATAAATCTTTGTAATATTAATGTTTCTTTCTAGTAAACACTTTGCTACTTCAAAAGATAAGCTACTGGTGGAGGAGTATTGGAATCTTCCGCTATCTCCAACAAGTCCTATATAGAAATTTTTACTAGCTTCTTCACTTAAAGGATATTTTTTAAAGGAGAGAAGCATTGAACAAACTTCTTCAGCAGCAGCAGCTTTTGTTGTATCGGTTATTTCGTCATCAAATAAGTTATCTGTAGCTGGATGGTGGTCTAATTTAAATTTATAAGCTGCTTTTTCGAATCTAGGATCAGCTATTCTTTTTTTATCACCAACATCAACTATAATTGCTAAAAACTCATCATTAAACCATTCATCATTAACTTTATCAGTTTCTTTAAATAATCCTCTTGGAGTAAAAGCGACATGATTATCACCTAAAACTTTAATATCTTTATCTTTAAAGTTATCTTTTAACCATGTAGCTAAACCAAATTGAGTACCTAAAGCATCAAAATCAGGTTTAATATGTCTAAAAATAGCAATTTTATTGTATTTTTTTACTTGTTTTAAGAAGTTTTTATATTGACGCTTAAATTTTTTAGCATCTTTTTTTATTAATGAATTGTTATTAAACATATTATTTACAACCAATTTCATAAGCATCACGAGCAATCATGACTTCTTCATCTGTAGGAATTACAACAACTTTAATCTTAGAATCTTCAAGTGAAAGAACAGCTTCTTTTCCACCAAATGTCTTTTTATTAAGTTCTTCATCAATTTTAATACCAAGAGCTTCAGAAATTCTTGTAAAGACTAATTCACGATATTCAGGAGCATTTTCGCCAATTCCTGCACTAAAAATAAGTAAGTCACATCCACCTAATCTAACAAAATATTGTCCAATAAAGTCAGCAACTCTTCTTCCCCAAAGATTCATAGCTAAAATTGAATCATGTTCGCCTTTTAAAGCAGCGGCATCAACGTCTCTACTATCATTAGAAACACCGCTAACACCATATAAACCGCTAGCTTTATTAAATTCTTGGAAAACTTCTTCGTTAGTTTTTCCGCTCATTTTTAAAACTTGATAGTAAACTGAAGGATCTATATCTCCAGTTCTTGAATTCATCATAATACCACCGCATGGAGTAAGACCCATACTTGTAGCGACACATTTTCCATCCTTAACAGCAGTGATAGAAGCGCCACTTCCGAGGTGACAAACAATAATTTTTGAATCTTTTTTACCATCTAAATATTTATTAATTCCAACTTCGCTTAAATATTTATGGCTAGTTCCATGAGCACCATATCTTCTGATTAAATATTTTTCTGTATATTCTTTTGGAATAGCATAAGCATAATCTTCTTCTTCCATAGTTTGGTGGAAAGCAGTATCAAATACAGCAATATGAGGAGTAGTTGGTAATACTTCTTTAAATGCTCTATATCCAGTTAAGTGAGCAGCATTATGGAGTGGAGCAAGAGGAATTAATGATTCAATTTTGTTATATGTATCTTCGTTAAATAATTCACTCTTTGAGAAATATGGTCCACCTTGAACTACTCTATGTCCAGTAGCTTTAATTTCATCATAACTTTCAATAATATGTTCTTTTAATAAAGCGTCAAGGACGATTTTAACAGCAACTCCATGATCTTTAACAGGAACAATTACCTTATCTTTTTTGTCTTTGTACTTAAGTTGAAAGATACCATCATCATGTCCAATTCTTTCAACGATTCCTGAACAAATTACTTGTTCTTCAGGCATTTCAAATAATTTAAACTTTAAACTACTTGAGCCACAATTTACAGCCATTATTTTTTTCATTTTTTATTTACCTCGCTTCAATTGTTAATTATAGTAGATTTTAACATTTCTTTAAAGATTAATTATAATTATTAATAATTATAATGTTTAAAAAAGTGTAAATTAATAATATAGTTTTATAATTTAATTATTATTATTCTTTTCTAAATTGAAATAAAACGTAAACCTTGATGAATTAGTATATAAACTACTTCCATTAAAAATAATGGGGAATTCATATAGTTTTTTGAAAAATAAGTGGGAAATCATATGGTTTTTGAAATTTATTTTAGGTAATTTTAAATTTTTGTTTTAAAAAAATAATAATTAATTGTGAATTTTAAAACTTTTAATTGCTAAATATATAAATATTTAGTAAATTAAAGTCATATTTAATCGGAGGACACAGATAATGAGATTAAGAAAAGAAGCTGTTGACATGATTAAAGAGATTTGCTCACGTTATAAAGATGAGCCAAGTCCTTTAATGTTAGTCTTAAGCGATGTACAAAAAGAATATGGTTATATCCCATTAGAAGTTCAAGAAATTATAAGCCAAGAATTGGATGTCCCAGTAAGTGATATTTATGGTGTTGTTACATTCTATTCATTCTTTAGTTTAACTCCAAAAGGAAGATACGTAATTGGTGTTTGTATCGGTACTGCTTGTTATGTTAAAGGTGGTCAAAATGTTCTTGATAAGTTTGGAGAATTATTAAAAATTAAACCTGGTCAAACAACAGAGGATGGTTTATTTACCCTTGATGGTTTACGTTGTATTGGTGCTTGTGGTATTGCCCCTGCTATTTCAATTAATGGAAAAGTTTATCCAAAAGTTAAACTTTCAGATATCCCAAAAATCATTGACGAATATCGTAATAAGGAGATGGAATAGTTATGGAAAAAGCTATTAAAAATGTTAAGGAATTACAAACAAAAATCACTAAATGTGAAGATTGTTTAAAGAAAAAATTCTCTGGAGAAGACAATAAAAGACATATTGTTGTTTGTGGTGGTACTGGATGTTTAAGTTCTTCTAGCCAAGAAATTATTGAAGAATTTGAAAGATTAATTAAAGAAAAGAAATTAGAAAATAAAGTTACAGTTAACGTTGTTGGGTGTTTCGGTTTCTGTTCACAAGGCCCATTTGTAAAGATTTATCCAGAAGATACTTTATATCATGCTGTTAAACCAAAAGATTGTATTAAAATTATCGAAAGTGATATTGAAAACAATACAATTGTTGAAGAATTACTTTATGAAGATCCAAATACACATAAAAAAGTTGTTAGACAAGATGATATTAATTTCTATAAAAAACAATTGAGAATTGCTCTTCATGGTTGTGGAACAATCAATCCTGAAGTTATTAATGAAGCTCTTGGTTATGACGGATTAAAGGCTTTTATTAAAGCTTTATCTATGAAAAGAGAAGATGTTATTAAAGAAATTTTAGATAGTGGTCTTAGAGGAAGAGGTGGAGGTGGATTCCCAACTGGAAGAAAATGGAAATTCGCTTACGATCAAGTCTCCGATGTTAAATATGTAGTTTGTAATGGTGATGAAGGTGACCCAGGTGCATTCATGGATCGTTCTATCTTAGAAGGAAATCCTATTAGTGTTATTGAAGGTATGATGATTGCAGGATATGCAATTGGTGCAACTGATGGTTATTTCTATGTTAGAGCTGAATACCCAATCGCCGTTAAGAGATTAAAAATTGCTATTAAAGAATTAGAAGAATTAGGTTTATTAGGAGATAATATTCTTAACTCTGGATTTAATTTTAGAGTTCACGTTCGTTTAGGTGCTGGTGCCTTCGTTTGTGGTGAAGAAACCGCATTACTTAATTCTATCGAAGGTAAAAGAGGTATGCCTCGTCCAAGACCTCCATTCCCAGCTGTGAAAGGTTTATGGGATAAACCTACAATTATTAATAACGTAGAAACACTTGCTAATGTTCCATATATTATTAGAGTCGGTGCTAAAGAATATGCCAAAATCGGTACTGAAAGAAGTAAAGGAACTAAAGTTTTTGCTCTTGGTGGAAAGGTTAAAAACGTCGGTCTTGTCGAAGTTCCTATGGGTACTACCTTAAGAGAATTAGTTTTTGATATTGGTGGAGGAATTCCAAACAATAAACGTTTCCAAGCTATTCAAACAGGTGGTCCAAGTGGAGGTTGTTTAACCTTAAACGAACTTGATACACCAATTGACTTTGATAACTTAATTGAAAGAGGTTCTATGATGGGTAGTGGTGGAGCTATTGTCATGGATGAAGATAACTGTATGGTTGACGTTGCTAAATTCTATCTTGAATTTATTTGTGACGAAAGCTGTGGAAAATGTTCTCAATGTAGAATTGGTACTAAGAGATTATTGGAAATTTTAACTCGTGTTACTGATGGACTTGCTACTGAAGAAGATTTAGAAAAATTAAAAACATTAAGTGAATCTATCCAAGTTGGTTCTCTTTGTGGTTTAGGTCAAACTGCTCCAAACCCAGTATTATCCACCTTAAATAAGTTTAAAGATGTTTATTTAAGACATGTTATTGATAAAAAATGTGATGCTGGTGTATGTAAGAAGTTAATTTCTTTCCATATCGATCCTGTTAAATGTAAGAAATGTTCTTTATGTGCAAGAAACTGTCCAGTAAATGCTATTACTGGTGTAGTTGGTAAAGAACCATTCGTAATTGATTTAGAAAAATGTATTAAATGTGGAACATGTATTTCCGCTTGTAAATTTAATGCTATCTATAAGAAATAAGGAGTTATTGATATGAAAAAGATACAAATTTATATTGAAAATAAACCTTATTTAGTAGATGAAGGTTTAACAATTCTTGAAGCTTGTAAAGTATGTGGATTTAATATTCCATCATTATGTACATTTAAAAAAGGTGAATGTTCACTTGCTTCATGTAGAGTCTGCTTAGTACATGTTGAAGGCGAAAGAAGACTCGTTCCAAGCTGTGCTTATCCAATTAGAGATGGAATGAAAATTTCTATTTCTGATCCAAAAGCAGTTATCGCAAGAAGAACTAGTGTTGAATTATTATTAAGTAATCACCATTATAATTGCCAAGCTTGTAGAAAAAATGGTCAATGCGAACTTTTAGAGGTTGCTCGTAGAGTTGGTGCTAGACCAGAACAATATGTTGGAGAAAAAACAATAACAACTTTAGATGAGTTAGCTCCTGCTTTAGTAAGAGATACTTCTAAATGTATTCTTTGTGGAAGATGTGTTGAAGCTTGTAAAAATGCTCAAGGAATTGGTATTTTAGGATTTGAAAACAGAGGATTTAATACTATTGTTTCTCCTGCTCAAAATAGAAGTTTTAACAATGTCCCATGTATCCAATGTGGTCAATGTACACTTGTTTGTCCAACAGGCGCTTTAATGGAACATAGCGAAATTGAAAAGTTAGATAAAGCTTTCCAAGAAGGTAAATATGTTATCGTTCAAACAGCTCCTGCAGTAAGAGCTGCCTTAGCTGAAGAATTCGGTGAACCTATCGGAACAAATGCTACTGGAAAAATGGTTGCAGCCTTAAAACGCTTGGGATTTTATAGGGTTTTTGATACAAACTTCGGTGCTGACTTAACAATTGTTGAAGAAGCAACAGAGTTCATTCAACGTGTAGTTTCACACCGTCCAGGACCAATGATTACTTCTTGTTCTCCAGGTTGGATCAACTATATTGAATATTATTATCCTGAATTAATCGATCATCTTTCAAGTTGCAAATCTCCTCATGAAATGATGGGAGCAATTATTAAATCTTATTATGCTGAAAAACATAATATTGATAGAAGCCAAATTTGTGTAGTCTCAATTATGCCTTGCGTTGCAAAGAAATTTGAAAAAGAAAGAAGCCAAAATGCTGTTGATGGAATAGCTGATGTTGATGTTGTCTTAACTACAAGAGAACTTGCTCAACTTATTAAACGTAGTGGTATTATGTGGAAAAAATTACCAAATGAAGAATTTGACGATGATTTAATTGGTAAATACAGTGGTGCAGGTGTCATTTTTGGTGTTACCGGTGGAGTTATGGAAGCTGCTTTAAGAACTGCATACCATATGTTAACTAACCAAGAAATGGAACCAATTGAATTTACTCCTTGTAGAGGTTTAGAAGGAATTAAAGAAGCAAGCTTAACTATCAATGGATCTAGATATAATGTTGCTATGTGTAGTGGCATGAAGAATGCAAAAGTTATTCTTGAACAAATTAAAAATGGAACTTGCGAATATGATTTTGTTGAAGTTATGGGATGTCCGGGTGGATGTGTCAATGGTGGAGGTCAACCTTACGTAACTCCATTATTCTTACCAAATGAAGATGATAACATTCTTGAAACATATGTAGCAAAACGTGCCAACGTCTTATATGAAGAAGATAAAAATAAAGCTATTAGAAGAAGCCATTTAAATCCAGATATTATTGAATTATATAAATCATATTTAGGAGAATATGGTTCACCAAAAGCTCACAAGTTACTACATACTTCATATAACAAAAATAGGGATAAGTATCCTGATTAATTGTTAATATCGGTTTTTTACAAAGAAAAATACACGAAAAATCAAAAAAGTGCGATAATTGTCGCACTTTTTTTCAATTTATGTAAATTTTAAAAAATATTGATACATTAATTTGCAAAAAAACTAAAAAAAATTGATATAATCAATATTTTTCTTGATTTAATCTCTAAATATTGGTATTATGAAAGCGCTTACAAGTAATTACAAGAGATTTAACCGATAATTAATTCATTAAATCGGTGTTTTCTTGTCTATTTTCTATTATTTTAATAGATATTATTCGTAGCGTTTTAAAGGAGTGTATTAATGACACAAGAAAAGACTGAAACCTATAAAGGTTATGGAGCCTCTGAAGAGCTTCAATATAAGGATCATCCTTCAAAAGTCACAGAATCTTCAGATGATTATTTCGTTTCGTTAAAGCATATCGACAAAATTTATGACAATAATGTTCAAGCTGTTTTTGATTTTAATCTTGATATTAAAAAGCATGAATTTATTGTTTTTGTTGGTCCTAGTGGATGTGGTAAATCAACAACATTAAGAATGATTGCTGGTCTTGAAGACATTACTAAAGGTGAATTATACATTGATAATGAATTATGTAATGATAAAACACCAAAAGATAGAGATATCGCAATGGTCTTCCAATCTTATGCTCTTTACCCTCATATGTCAGTTTATGAAAATATGGCTTTCGGTTTAAAAATTAGAAGAATGCCAAAGTACGAAATTGACAAAAGAGTTCATGAGGCTGCTAGAATTCTTCAAATCGAAGAATATCTTGATAGAAAACCAAAAGCATTATCTGGTGGTCAACGTCAAAGAGTCGCTTTAGGTAGAGCAATCGTTAGAAATGCTAAAGTCTTCTTGATGGATGAACCATTATCTAATCTTGATGCTAAATTGAGAGTTCAAATGAGGAGCGAAATTGTTAAACTTCATGAATCACTTGGCGCAACTACAATTTATGTTACTCACGATCAAACTGAAGCTATGACAATGGCAAGTAGAATTGTCGTTATGAAATTAGGAAGAATTCAACAAGTTGGAACTCCAATTGAAATTTATAATCATCCAGCTAATTTATTTGTTGCTGGGTTTATTGGTTCTCCTGCTATGAATTTCTTAAAAGTAAAGTATGATAGCTCAAGAAGAGTAGCAATCACATCTGATAACAAAGAAATTAAAATTCCTGAATCTTTAGTAAAAGGAAAAGTTATTCCTGAGGAAGTTATTCTTGGTATTAGACCAGAAAATATTATTCCTTGTGTAGAAGATGGTGATAATGCTTTTGAAATTGATGTTAACGTCGCTGAACTTCTAGGTAATGAGTATTATGTTCATACGAATTTTGGTGGAACCGATTTAATAGCTAAGTTCCCTGCCGAAAAAATCATTCATACAAATGATGTTTTAAAAGTCAGATTTAATGGTGAAAAGATTCACTTCTTTGACATTGAAACTGAAAAAGCTATTTAAGGTATTAACTATAATTTTAGTTATAGAAAACATATTGACTATATTTTTACAAAAATAGTCGTAATTAATTAGGAGGAATAAAAAATATGTTTATGAAAAGAGGTTTATTAACCTTAGCTGCTGCAGCTTGTTTAGTTGGCCTTGCAAGTTGTTCATCAGCACCAAGTACAGATGGTTTTGAAGAAAATCCAGATGATTTTGTAAAAACCGATTTAACTTTAGCTCTTGTTGGTGATTTAAAGATTGATGGTACACCTGTTTGGGATCCAGCCGGTTCTCAAGATACTGAAGCTTTAAGATTACACAAAGATGAAACAAGAGATGGAATCTACACTATTACAATTGATATTCCAACAGATGCTTCATTTAAAGTAATTGCTGGTAGAGCATGGGGAGCTCCAGATTATGGATATGCTAAAGTTGATGTCGAAAAATCTACAGCTGATAAGATTAAAGAAGCCGGTGGAAATATTGGAATCGTTACTGGTGGAAGAATGACACTTGATTTTTATGAATACCCATTCTTAAATTCTGATAAGATTAACCCAGATAAAACTCTTATCATTACAATCGAATAATCGAATTTTTAAAGGAGAAAACTATGAAATTAAAAAATATTAAATTAATTGCTGTTAGTTTAGTTGCTTTAGGTGCAGCTGGCGGATTAGCTTCATGTAGTAGTGGTACATCTACAACAAAGATTGTTGTTTGGGCACCATCAGAAGAAGAAGCTGTTATTAAAGAAGTTGTTGATAAGTACAACAAAACAGCCGAATTCAAAATTAATTATACATTTACAGCTGTTAGTGAAGCAGATGGTGGTACAACTTTAGGAAATGACCCACAAGTTAAAAATGCTCCAGCTCTTGTTGCTGCTGCTGATGACCACATTTTCTCACTTGCTCAAAAGAAGATTGTTCAAAAATTACCAACCGCTTGGAAAGAATTTGTAACAACAGAAAATACTGAAGTTGCTATTAAAGGTGCTTCATATAATGGTGAAGTCTATGGTTTCCCAATTTCAACAGACAACGGTTATTTCTTATATTATAATAAGGAAGTTATTAAAGAATCAGATAAAGGTACATTAGAAGGTATCTTAGCTGCTTGTAAAGCTGCTAATAAGAAATTCAGAATGGATCTTGCAAATGGTTGGTATGTCAACTCAATTCCACAAGCTCAAGGTATTACTGGAACAGATTCATTATCATTTGCTGCTGATCAAGATGGTATTGCAATTTATAATATTGGTTGGGATACCGATATTTCAGCTAAAGCTTTCAAAGCTGTCAGTGAATTAATCAATGTCACATATAAAGATACCTTAATTATGGGTGCTGACGATGTTATGACAGGTGGATTCCAAGATGAATCAGTTGTTGCTGGTGTTAGCGGAACTTGGATGCAACCAGCTCTTGAAAATGCTATTGGAAAAGATAATCTTGGTGCATGCAAATTACCTACATTCAGTGTCGATGGAACAGCTCACCAAATGGCTTCATTCACCGGAACAAAAGTTTATGTCATTAACAAATATAGACCATCAGAAGAACAAAGAATGGCAGCCGATTTAGGTAAATTATTAACTTCAAAAGAAGCTCAACTTGTTAGATTTAGAGTAAGAAATTCACTTCCATGTAATAAAGCTGCATTAGAAGATGAAGCTTACACAGCAAATATTACTCTTGGTGGAGCAGCTCTTGTTGAACAAAACCAATTCGCAGCAGTTCAATCTCAATCTGCTGAAGGAAGATACTGGGATGTCGGAAAAGCTATGGGTCAAGCTATCTATGATGGCAAACTTAGTGAAACAGATGCTGCTGGTGCAACTCATACTGTAGAAGAATGGAAAGCTTTCTTAACAACTCAATGTAACGTTTTAAGAAAGAGCGGAAAGTAATTAACTAAAGTTTATTTGAACTAACGGTTTAATGCCGTTAGTTCAATTTTATAGTGAAAAATGAACTATAAAAAATATCCAAATGATTCTAAGTTTTTGTTTTTAACAAATTAAGGCTTAGAATATTTGTCTTTATAACTATTGGAGGAAATAAAATGGAACAGGAAGAAAAAGGTATAAATACCAATACCGATTCTAGTGTTTTTACACGTAAAGTTCGCCTTCTCAGTAAACCAAGATATTTCTTTGGTAACGTTGGATCCGCATTATTAAAAGCTATTCTTTGGGTATGTGATTTAATTTTGTCAATGATTTTATCAATTTGGCATTTCATTAAATTAATAGGTATTTATTGCTATAAGGGTGTAATTATCGCTTATAAATTTGTAAAAAGAAAATGTCACCAATTCCTTTATAACGATTGGAGTGGTAGAGTTTCTTTTTTAATTTTTGGAGTCTCTAGTTTGGCCCATGGTCAAATTGTTAATGGAATACTATATTTAGTTTTTGAAATTGCCTACATTGCTTTGTTTGTTCTCTATGGTGTTCCGGCAATTGGAATGCTTAAGACACTAGGAACTATTGCAAATAGTGGTACTGGTGGTGACGGAGAATTTGGACAAGCTGGTGGTGGACATAACTCAATTTTAATTCTTATTTATGGATTATTATGGGTTTTATCAATTATTGTCTTCATTTATATTTGGTTAAGAAGTATAAATAGCGGCTATACAAATTATAGAATTAAAAATTTCAAATCTTTTGAAAATATTATTAATAAGAATAAAGAGTTTTCAACTCAATTAGATGCTCAAATTGAAATTGCTTATAAAGATGGTGTATCAAAAAGTAATTTTATTAAACTTCATAAAGAAGAAATTAATGAATATTATCTTTGTTTTGAAGATAAATTTGAAATTAATTATACATCATATTTAGTTTCTGAAACAATTTCTGCTGCCTATGATCAAAATAAGGCCATAGCTAAGCAAGAAAAAGTTATTGCAAAATTAGTTGAGAAAAGAGATAAACTTAGCGCAAAATTGGATGCTAGTTTAGCCACATTTATTGCTAATCAAGAAAAAAGAATTGATACCTACACTAAAAGAGTTAATTCAAAATATGCTAACTCAGATTTAAGTCAAGAAGATATTGATTTAGTTATTAATGATTATGTAACTGATTTTAAAGAAATTGAAGATGGTAAATTAGAAAGCGAAAAAGGAAAGAACGCTTCTAAATTAAATAAAATCAATAACAAAATTAAGAAGGAAAATCATAGGTTAAGTGAAATTAAAAAGACCTATTCTCCTTATGCTTATACTTCTGAAACAATCAACAACTCAAATTATGGAAAATTCAATGTTTATCATATTAAAGTTGCTAAATATGAAACTTGGAAACGTTTCTTAAGCAATTATGATACATTTATCGATGTTTACACTTCTTCGATTGGACATTTTGCTGAAAAGAATTCTGAAAACATCGAAGAAAAAGCTAGAATTAAAGAAGAAGCCGATAGAAAAATAGCTGAAATTAATGCTAAATATGACGATTTTGAACGTAGAAGAGCTGACATTAATAAACAAATTAAGGCTTTAAAAGATGAACATTTAGCAAATATTAAAGCAATTAAAGCTAATTCTTCTATTGATGATTTAAAACGTATTGATCTTCTTGAAGAGGAAGAAGTTAAATACATTCACGAGAATACAATTTTAATGAATTCCTTAAATGAATTTCCAAGCGTTAAAAATGCTAAAGCTATGAGAAAAGAAGAAATTAAAGAAGTTACTCATGCTTGTAAACGTGATTTAAAGTATTTAAAAACTAATTTTAATGAACAATCATATTGTTTACAAAATTTAAAAGACTATATGATGATTAATTACAAATTTACTTACAAAGAGACTAATGAGTTTGTTAATTATATGGGAATTAATGTTGTAAATGGAGAAGTTATCTTAAAAAATGATTGTTTGAGTGCTAAAGAAAAACTTGAATCAATTGAATGTGAAGAAAGCGAATACTTAGAAACTCACGAAAGTAAATATGAAGGTAAATCAAAAACATTTGCACAACAAATGAAATCATTGTTTAATGAAAAATTTAACATTACAATACTTTCTTTACCTTTAACTGGAATAATTTTATTTACAATCGTTCCTTTATTATTCTCTGTTCTTGTTGCATTTACAAACTTCTCAAAAGGACATGTTCCTCCAACAGATTTATTTACTTGGAATGGATTAACTAACTTTATAAATCTTTTCAACGCAGATCCTGAAAGTGATTTAGCAATTCTTCCAATTGCTATTGGAAAAACGGTTACATGGACCTTGATATGGGCTCTTGTTGCTACATTCTCTAATTATATATTAGGTATTATTGTCGCTTTAATGATTAATAAGCAAGGCATTAAGTTAAAGAAATTATGGAGAACAGTTTTTGTTCTTACAATTGCTATCCCACAATTTATTTCTCTTATGAGTATTGGTATTTTGCTTAAAGATACTGGTGCTATTGGTAGTCTTTATTTTAACTTATTTGGATCTAAATTAGGTTTTGCTGAAAATAGTGATAACAACGCTTTATTATCCAAGATAATTATTATTCTTGTTAATATTTGGGTTGGTATTCCTTATACTATTTTATCAACAACCGGTATTTTACTTAATATTCCTAAAGATTTATATGAATCCGCTAAAGTCGATGGAGCTGGCACTGTTACTCAATTCGTAAAAATTACAATGCCTTACATTCTCTTTGTTACTGGACCATATTTAATTACTCAGTTTATTGGAAATATTAATAACTTCAATGTTATATACTTCCTCACTGGTGGAGGACCAGCCTATCCAGGTAGCGCTTTAGCTGGTCTTGGTTATACCGATCTTTTAATAACTTTCTTATATAAGTTAGTTACGAATACTTCCAACCCACAATATGGTATTGCTAGTGCAGTTGGTATTGTTATATTCGTTATTTGTTCATTTATATCTATTGTTATGTATAACAAGTCTGGATCAGTAAAAGAGGAGGATCAATTCCAATAATATGAAAAGTTTAAAAGCAGGACGTATTATCTCAAATACTGTCATTTATATAATTTTAATTATTATGTCAATTTTATGGGTTTTACCTATAATTTGGCTTGTATTACAATCCTTCTCAGCTGATGGTTTAGCTTCTAGATCGAGACTTATTCCAAATAATTTCACATTTGATAACTATATTAACTTAATTACAGGAAGTTCAAGTAGTGATGCTGTTGTTCATGCTCTTGATGGAAAATTTCCAATATGGTTATTAAATACCTTAATTGTTTCTGTTCTTGTTTGTGTTATTTCAACAGTCTTTGTTCTTGGTACAGCTTATGCTTTATCAAGATTTAGATTCAAGGGTAGAACATTATTAATGAAAATGAATCTTGTTATTGGTATGTTCCCTGGATTTCTTTCAATGATTATCATGTATTGGGTAATGAAAGAAATATTCCATCTTCAAGGTTCATATTGGTCACTTGTTATTATTTATAGTGCTGGAGCAGGTGGAGGATATTATATTTCTAAAGGCTTCTTTGATACGATTTCAAAATCAATTGATGAAGCCGCTATGATTGATGGTGCTACTAAATCCCAAATTTTCTGGCAAATCATTCTTCCTCTTGCAAAACCTATCGTTGTTTATACTATTCTTACATCATTTATGGGCCCATGGGGTGAATATGTCACATCAAGTTATATTGTTGGACTTCAAAACATCGATAACTGGACTGTCGCAATTGGACTTTATAAGATGATGTCTGATTATCAATATTCAATTACATACTACACTCAGTTTGCAGCTGGAGGTGTATGTGTTGCTATTCCAATTACCGCTTTATTCTTAGGACTTCAAAAATACTATGTTAGCGGTGTTACTGGAGGAGCAGTTAAAGGTTAAAAATTATGAAGAAGAAATTATTAAAATGTTCATTAATAATTGCTTCTTTCATCGTTTCAAGTTGCTCAAACCCATCTCCATCTTGTGATCCTGACTTTGAAGATTGCTCTTCTTTAGTTAGTGTCAAGATGGACGATGATAAAAACAAGAATTATGTTTTGGACCCTTCTTCGTCAAACGAGAAGGGTTCTGTTAATTATGAGATATTTATTAGATCATTTTATGATTCTAATAACGATGGAATTGGCGATTTTAATGGAGTTAAAGAAAAATTACCTTATCTTAAAGAGTTAGGTGTTAAAGATATTTGGCTTATGCCTTTTAATAAGACTAATTCCTATCATGGATATGATGTAGTTTCTTATTATGATGTTAATCCAGATTATGGTACAATCGATGATTTAATTGCATTAGTCAATGAAGCAAAAAAATACAATATTGGTATTGTAATGGATTTAGTTATAAATCATTCAAGTAAATTTAATCCATGGTTTAACGAGTCCTATAATGATTATTATAATGGTGTAAGTGGAGAATTTAGTAAAGCTGATTGGTATATTTGGAGTTTTGATCCTTTAGGTGGTTATCATAAATATAAAGATTTATATTATGAAGGTGATTTTGATTCATCAATGCCTGATTTCAATCTTTCATCAATTTCATTAAGAGAAGAAATCAAAAAAGTAGTTAAATATTGGATCGATTTAGGAATTCAAGGTTTTAGATTAGATGCCGTTTTATATTATTATTACAATAATACTGAAAGTAACGTAGAATTCTTAAAGTGGCTAAAAGATTATATCAATACAATAAATGATGAGGTCTATTTAGTTGGTGAATGTTGGACTAGTAATCAAACAGTTAATGATTATTATAAATCAGGAGCTGAATCTTTCTTTGATTTTGGTAGTTCAGTTAAAGGAAATGGATATGATTCAATAATTGGAGTTGCTAAAGGGGTAAATGATGCTAAAAGTTTTTCTTCATTTATCGAAAATAAAGAAAATGTTAGAAAAGAAAATAATCCTAATGGTTACTCGAGTTACTTTTTAAGTAATCATGATATGGATAGAGTTAGTAAGAATTGCTATGGAGACTATGCTAAATCTGTCGCTTCTTGCTACTTATTACTTCCAGGAACACCATATATTTATTATGGAGAAGAAATCGAAATGATTGGTGAAAGATGCACTTCTCCTGATGATTTAAGTGATGTAAAACGCCGTTTACCAATGGTTTGGTCGAAATCTAATTCAACAGGAAAATGTAAATTCCCAGAGCAATCAAGAAAAGATTTAGACAATACAAAACAAGTTGAAAATGGTGTAGATGATATGTTAAAAGTTAACTATTCTTTGATTAATCACTATAAAAAAGTAATTAATGTAAGGAATAAATATCCATTTATAAAACATTCAATATATAAAGATTTAACTAATGATGTAAATGGAAATACTAAAGTCTTAACTTACGAATTAAGTTTAAAAGACGAAAGAATTGTAGTTGTTCAAAACTTCAATTCTGTAAATGTCGAAGTTGATGTTTCTAAAGTTGGTACAACAATTTTAGATTCGATTAATACTACACAAAAAGTTCCAACAATTAATAATGGAAAATTAAAAATAGGTGCTTTTTCAACTGTTATATTAAAGTGAGGATAAAAAATGAAAAAAGGTTTTAAAATATTATCTCTTATTGGTATCAGTGCTCTTTTATTTGCTTGCAATAATCCTTCAAATGATAATGAAGGAGGAGAAAATGAAAACAATAAACCAATTGTTCCAAAAGAAGAAGGTGTATTAAATATCAATTATTTAAGAGATGACAATAATTATTCATCTTGGGCTCTTTGGGTTTGGTCTGAAAATAAAGAAGGAAGCGAATTTCAATTTAGCTTAACTGGAGATTACGGTGCAATTTGTCAAATTGATCTTTCTGATGAATATTTTAAAGATTGCTTAGATGGTGAATTTGGAGTAATTGTTAAATCTAAAGGAAGTTGGGATAAAAAAGACGTTGAAGAAGATAGATTCTTCAAATTAAGTTCAATGGAAAAAGTTGATGGATACTACAATATGTATCTTGTTACTGGTGACTCTAATATCTATTTCGATTCTTCTTTAGTAACATTAGAAAGAATTTCTTCAGCTATTTTAACTACAGATTTAAAGTTTAAAATTGTTTGTTCACGTCCTATTTCAAAATATGAAATTTTAGAAAACGAAACAGTAATTCATTCAGAAGAAAATATTTCTAAGTCTTTAATTAGTGTTAAACTTACTGACAAAGAATTAAGTATTAAGAATAAGTATTCTGTTTCTGTTACTTTTAGCGAATCCAATAAAGTTGTATCAAAAACTATTTCAACTTCTGTTCTTTATAATACAACTGATTTCCAAGAAAAATATAATTACGATGGGGAATTAGGTGCAATTTATTCACCAACAGAAACAACATTTAGAGTTTGGTCACCTGTTGCTACTGCTATAAACTTAAATATTTATGAAAATGGAACTCCTGTTAAAGTTGATAGCTTGAAAGGGAGTGATGCAATTTCTCAAACATATGAGCTTGAAAGCAAAGAAAAAGGAATTTATGAAGTCACAGTTAGTGGTGATTTAGCCGGAAAATATTACACATATGAAGTATTTAATAATATTAATGCTACAAGTGGAGTAGAAATTGTTGATCCTTATGCTAAAAGTAGTGGTGTTAATGGTTTAAGAGGAATGGTCGTTGATTTTTCAAAAACTAATCCAGAAAACTGGGATAAAGTTAATTATTTACCATTAGATAATAAAGAATTAACAGTTTATGAAACTCATGTTCAAGATATTACTAGTTCTTCATCATGGAGTAAAAATAGTGCTGATTTAGAATATCAAAAAACATATTTAGGTGCATGTTTAGAAAACACTACTTATAGTGAAAATGAAACAGTTGTCACTACTGGATTTGATCATATCAAAGAATTAGGTGTTAATGCTGTTCAACTTCTTCCAATTTTTGATCAAGATAATGATGAAGTAAATAAAAAATTTAATTGGGGTTATAATCCATTAAATTACAATGTTCTTGAAGGAAGCTATTCTTCTAATCCATTTGATGGTTATACAAGAATTAAAGAATTTAAATCATTAGTTCAAAAATATAATGAAGCTGGAATTGGAATTATTATGGATGTTGTCTATAATCATGTTTCAAGTTTAGCAAAATCTAATTTCAATTATTTAATGCCTAAATATTATTATAGATATAATGGTGATGCTCCAACTAATGGAAGTGGATGCGGAAACGAAACTGATTCAGAAAGATATATGTTTAGAAAATTCATGAAGGATTCAACTGAATTTTGGATGAAAGAATATAAATTATCTGGATTTAGATTCGATTTAATGGGTTTACATGATTTAACAACCATGAAAGAACTTTCGGCAAATTTAAAAACAATAAATGAATATAGTACTGTTTATGGTGAACCTTGGATGGGTGGATCCTCTCCTTTATCAAGTAGTGCAAGCGCTAAACAAGATAATGCTTCGAGTTATGAAGGTTATGGAGCTTTTAATGATAAGTTTAGAGATGCCTTAATTAGAGGTGGTTTAAGTGATAAAACGGAAAAAGGCTGGATTAATAATTCTGAATCAATTGATCAAGGCGATGTTAATAAGATTCGTGCTGGATTAAATGGTGAATTATTTATTAATGCAGCAAATAAAGTAAGCGATCCTAATAAAAACGTTATTTATGTTACATGTCATGATAACTACACATTAGCTGATAGAATGGAAGCTAGTGAAATTTCTTCAAAAGAAGATATTAAAAAGATGGCAATGCTTGCTAATTCAATGGTATTTTCTTCAAAAGGAACAACATTTATGTTAGCTGGTGAAGAATTTTTAAGAACTAAACAAGGTGATTCAAATTCTTATCAATCTTCATATGAGGTTAATGAATTAGATTATAGTTTAAAGATTAAAAATGCTGACATGTTTGCAAATTATAAGAAGTTAATTTCTTATAAGCAACAAAACGAAGTATTACATTCTGATAATTCAAATGCTGATAAATATATTCTTGAAACAGAATCTTTAAATAATGGTGCAACAATTATTGTTCATACAAAAAATTTAGTGAATAATAAAGAATCATTAGTCGCTTTCAATAATGGAATTGTTGGAAATGATACTGTAGATTTTAGTGGATATTCATTATACCTTGATACATTAAATAAAGATAATCTTGTATTAAGTAATGAAACAAAACTTGAAGCATATCAAACGATAATTGCTACAAAATAAAATCAAA
>JAEDIE010000018.1 GCA_016296775.1 Bacilli bacterium
TAATAATTTGAGCTCTAATAGAAACATCAAGAGCAGAAATTGGTTCATCACAAATTAACAATTTTGGATTCATTACAAGAGCTCTTGCAATACCAATTCTTTGTCTTTGTCCTCCACTAAATTCGTGTGGATATCTATTAGCATAATCAGCAATTAAACCAACTTTTTCTAAAGCTTCAACAACTTTTTTATGAAATCCTTGTTTATTATAGCTTGAAACTACATTATCATATGCAATTTTTGCTTCAATTTTTTCTTGTTCAGTTGTGGCGTGTTCAACAGCGTATTGATATTTTAATTTAGCATCTTTAAGAACTGTACGTCTTGAAATTGTTAAGCCTTCTTGAATAATATCTTCAACAGTCATTCTAGGATCAAGAGAATCAATTGGATCTTGGAAAATCATTTGAATTTCATTCATTAATCTAGAATCGACATGAGTATTATCATACTTTATTTGCTTAATTTTAGCTTTTTGAACAGCAATTATATCAGAAGCAAATTTCTTGGCTTCATTAACTTTAGCATCATATTCTTCTTTAGTAATAACATTATTCTTTAAGTCAACTGCTAAATCTTTTAATTTTTGTTTTAATCTAATTTTTGTGTATTTAATTTCTTTTTCATTCCATCTAGAACCAGCACCAATTCTATATCCTTTATAATATATAGAACCACTAGTGATGTTATAAAGATGAATAATACTTCTACCAGTTGTAGTTTTTCCACAACCAGATTCACCAACAATACCAAAACATTCACCGCTTTTAACTTGAAAAGAAACATTATGTACAGCTTTTTGTTTTTGTCTATTTGGACCTTTTCCAAAGAAGAAATATTGTTTTAAATGATTAACACTTAAAATAATATCTTGATCAACCAAATCTTGTTTAAATTTACATTTAGATTTAATGTTCTCAATTTCAAGTTCCTTACTTAAATGACCTTTTAATTCATCTTTGGAATCTTTATGTTCATCAATAAATGATGAAGTATTTTCAATTCTTTGAGCTTCGTTATATTCTTTATATTCATTAACTTGCTCTAAAGGAACTGACTCTAAATTTACATTCTTTTCTTCACTATTCTTTTTCATTTAAATTAGCTCCTTTTAAAGCATTTTCAATACGAGTTTTAACAATTTTTGGCATTTCAACTTTCTTAGCTTTTGGATGTAATAACCAAGTAGCAGCATAGTGAGTATCACTTACTTTGAAATAAGGAGGTTCACTCTTAAAGTCAATAGCCATAGCATATTTACTTCTTAAAGCAAAAGCATCACCTTCAATTGGGAATCTCATATCAGGTGGAGTTCCTGGAATGGATTCAAGTTTTTCTTTACTATCGATATCAGGAATTGATGATAATAAAGCCCATGTGTAAGGATGTTTTGGTTCAAAGAATACTTCAAAACTTGTTCCATATTCAACGATTTTACCAGCATACATGACAGCAACTCTATCTGCCATATTTGCGACAACACCTAAATCATGGGTAATGAAGATACAACTAAGTTGTCTTTCTTTCTTTAATCTATTAATTAATTCAAGAATTTGAGCTTGGATGGTAACATCAAGAGCAGTTGTAGGTTCATCACAAATAAGAATATCTGGATTAGCAGTTAAGGCGATTGCAATAACGATTCTTTGTCTCATGCCACCACTAAATTCAAATGGATATTGATTAAATCTTTGTTCAGGAAGAGGGATACCAACTTCCTTCATGACATTAAGAGCAATCTTTTTTGCTTCTTGATAAGTGATCTTTGTTGAGTTAACAAAATCAGATTCAATCTTATCAATATCAGCTTGAATTTCATCTCTTTGCTTAAGTAAAGCGTCGAATGCTTCATTTCCAGTAGAAGTAATTGCATCTTCTTTAATTAATGCTGTAGCAATACCTGTAACAACTGATTTTGATTTCTTTTTCTTTTTTTGGTTCATTAAGTTGTAGTTTGCTTTTTCTTCTTCACTTAATGTTTCAAGCATTGAATTAATTTGTTCGTTAACATTACTTAAATGTTGTTTTAAAACATTGACTTTTACATTCTTTTCTTCAATCAAATGCTCATAGTAAATCTTGTTATCTTTTTTAGCGATTTCTTTTGATTGTTTTAAAGCATTTTTAAGTAAAGGTTTTAAATGTTTGTATCTATCTTTAATAACTTTAAAATTAGCTTTTAAAGTTGAGATTCTTTCTTTAATTAAGTTTCTACTTTCTTCTTCTTTATATTCGATTGATAAATCTTGTTCAAGTTGATTTATACGAATATTACAAGTTTCGATTCTTAGTTCCTTAATATTTTTATTGACTAAAATTTCTTCGTTAATTTGAATTTCTTCAATACGTTCAATTGTTGCTTTTAAATCTTCAATTTGAGATTCTGTAATTGAATGAAGATTAATAAAGTAATCTCTAATAGTTTTATTAATTTTATCTAATTCTTCATTATTTTGAGTTTTAACTGAAGTTTTAATAGCAGCATCAAGCTTTTTAACTATATCCTTTAAGTTTTCTATTTCATCTTCCATTTTCTTTTCTTCATAAACAATAGAAGCTTTTTCATTTCTTAAAGCGACAAGTTCTTTACTAATTAGTTCATTAAATCTTCTTTTTAAAACATTTCTATTAATCATTGTAGCTTCAATAATTTGTTTTCCTACCTTCATAATAGGATTTAATGAACTTAATGGATCTTGGAAAATCATTCCAATTTTATGTCCTCTAATACGATGGAATTCTTCTTCACTAACTCTAACAAGATCTTCTCCATCGTAAAGGATTTGACCACTACTAATAATTGCGTTTACTGGTAAAATACCCATAATTGTTTTACTAGTTACGGATTTACCACTACCACTTTCACCAACGATACATAATGTTTCACCTTTATAAAGGTCAAAAGAAACACCTCTAACAGCGTGAACTATTCCTGAATCAGATTTGAAGTTAACTCTTAAATCTTTAACTTCTAAAATCTTTTTGGCTGCTTTATAATCTATCTCTTTATATACCATAACTAATCACTCCCTTTAAGTGAAGGGTTAAACGCATCACGTAAACCATTTCCAAATAAGTTAAAGCAAATCATCAAAAGTGCAATAATAACGGCAGGAACAATTAATGTATATGGATAATACATTAAATTTGCTTGGTTATCTGAAAGAATAATGCCAAGAGAATTCATATTCTTTAAACCTAAGCCTAAATATGAAATTGTAGCTTCGTTAAAGATAACGCTTGGAATCATTAAAACGCTTGAAGTAATAATTGTTCCCATTGAGTTAGGTAAGATGTGTTTGAAGATTAATCTACCATCTTTACTTCCTAATGTTCTACTAGCAAGAATATATTCTCTTCCTTTGAAACGATAGAATTGAGTTCTAGTTAAGTTGCTAGTTCCAATCCATCCTGTTAAACATAAGGCAAGAGCAAATGTCCAGAAGTTACTACCAAGTAAAAGAATAATTAAAGTCATTAAGACGATCCATGGGATACCACTTAAAATTTCAGTTAATCTTTGAAGGATAATATCAACCCATCCACCATAGTAACCTTCAATAGCACCTAAAACTAAACCAAAGGTAAAACATACAGCAAATGTGAAAATACCAAGAAGTAATGATGTTTGTAAACCACTAAATGTGATTTTAATCATATCTTTTCCAAATCTATCTGTACCAAAAACAAATCTTGGCATCTTTGTTCCATATCCTTTTAATTTATAGTATTCAACAGTACAAACTAAATTGATAACTTTATTTCCACCAACAACGACATCAACTAATTGTTGATCGACACTTATGATTGGACATTTTTCGCTATAAGAAACAAATGTTGATTCTGGATTGGCTGCATCAAAATCGTAGTAGCATAATACTTCAGCATTTTTATCTCTAACCCAATCTCCGCTTGTAGCTAATTTTTGTCCCATATAACGGCGAATATCGCTTTCACCAATTTGGATTCCTTCTTTAATACCTAAATTATTTTCATAAGTATCAAGAGTAAATGAACAAACTCTTGCTTCTCCTCTATATAAAGAAGCACTTCCTCTTTTACCATCTTCACTTGAAATATCCCATAAATTAGCTTGGTTTTTATCAGTTGCTTTGACATATCTTAAAAGAGCATCATTTCCATCTTTAAAAGATAATACTTTAATAGCTTCATTTTCTGATTCTAATGAACTAGAAATTTCAAATTTAGAAATATAAATTGCAGCGTTTGTTGTTTCGTTTGATTTAACACCAAAAGAAATAATAGCATCACTATAAACTTTTTGTTCAGCGCCTTTTGTAAGTAAGATGCTTGTTAAATTTATATTTTTAGAAATGGCTTCATTAGTAACAAGTCCTTTATCAACAATATATTCATTGATGATTCCTTCATTATTTAATGTGACACTAAATACATAATCACTATTAACATATTCTTCATCTTCTTCTCCAATTCCTAATGTATAAGAAATAGAGATTGTATTATTTAAATCAATTGAAGTAGGATTTGTCTTATATTTTGTAACTACATTATCTGAAGTACTAGCAGAGTTTGTTAATCTAACATAACCACCATTAGTATTTTCATCTGCTTGAGAAGTAAAGCTCATCTTGGAAGGACCAAGATTCATAACAGCTCTAAATTCATATCCGCTTGGATAATAATAATCATCTCCAATTGTATTTTTATAATTTGATTTAGCATTAGATTCTTCACTTACTTTAACAGTGGAGCAAACCGCATCTTTAACTCTTTTGGTACCATCCCAAAAACCAGTTCCGGCATCAAATAATTTTGGTTCTAAGAAAGAAGCTTCTGGATGATTAACTGTTGTATCGTAAGGAATTATGTAAGGAAGAGTAAAACTACATAAAAGTAAAACACCTAAAATACATGCAGCAACAACGCTTGATTTATTTTTGCAAAATCTCTTAAAAGCATCTTTTAAGAAAGTAGTTGGTTTCGTTTTAAACTTAACATCGTGAATAGATTTTTCTTGTTGAACAAACTCAAAATCATTATCGTTTAATTCAATAACCCTTTGAACATTTCCGCTATCTTTATAGGAGTAAGTTTCTTTGTTATCCATTATTTTTTAGCCCCCATTCTAATACGTGGATCAATAAATCCATACGAAATATCAAGTAAAACGCCAGCCGCTAAACTAATCATAGTAAAAACAGCCATATCAGTCATTAAGACGTTATAATCTTTAAGATTAATACAATCAATAAATAATCTACCAATTCCTGGAATTGTATATAAAGATTCAAGAATCATAGATCCACCTAAAATACCAATAAATTCAGCGATAATTGAAGGAACAATTGGAACCATAGCATTTCTTAAAGCGTGTCTAATAATTGATTGTCTTTTTGTTAAACCTTTTGTTCTAGCAAGGAGAAGATAATCGCTACTCATAACTTCACAAAGCTCAGCACGAGTAAAACGAGTATATCCACAAACCGAACCAAAAGATAAAGAAATAACAGGGATAATATATCCTAAAAATCTCTTTTCAGCACTTAATCCACTACCTGGCCATTGACTTGGTAACCATTTGTTTTGGTAGCAGAACCATAATAATAAAAGGGAAATAATAACAAAACTTGGAACTGAAATGAAAATCATAACAGCGGTTGAAATAATATGATCTGTTAATTTGTTTTTCTTTAAAGCAGCAACAACACCTAATAAAATTCCAAGAGGAACAGATATCAAAACACTAATAATATTAATACCCATACTTACTGGTAAACGACTTCCAATAATGTACATTGCAGTATAGTTAGGATTAATAGCGGTTGAGGTTCCCCAATCCCATTTAGTAAAGATGTTACCCAACCAATTTAAATATTGAGTAATAATAGGAGCTTTGTAAAAATATGCTGGACTTCCACCAGTAACTGAAGCAGGAGCTTCCCATAAACATTCTCCTAAATTGTTTACAGGGGCATCTTTAAAGACGACATATCCTAAATTAACTTGTTTATTGTAATAAGCCCATTTAATTGATAAAGATCCCGTAGGTTCTGTAAATGGAAGCATCTTCATCAAAATAAAGGTTAAAGTTAAAATTACAAAACAGGTTAAGACAGCTAGTAATAATCTTTTAATTACGTACTTTGTCATAATTCCCTTCCTTTTTTCGTATACAAATTAATTATATAATAATTAATTGTCTCGTTAAACAAAAGATTGATATTTACATACCAATCTTCGTCTAAATAATTAATTTAATTGAGAATTATTTCAATCTCATTGTGTATGCACTCATTGAGCTAACAACACCTTTAGCAGTTTCAATGTTAACTTCGTAGTTTTGCATAACTTCGATTGATTTATATTCACTAAAGTTAACTGTTAATGATGTTCCATCTTGTTTTTCAGTTGTAAATGAATTTGGAATAGAAATCTTTAATTCAGCAGTTCCTTCGCTTTCATGTTTAGTAATTATAAATTGGTTTTGTTCAAGTGGTAATGTGTAAGTTAATGTAGCTGTATCACTAGCATTTTCTTTATAACCAATTGAAGCAATAGCACCTTCATTAGTTAATTCAATAACAGCCATATCAACAATCTTAACAAGAATTGTGAAGATTGTATTTTCACCAACTGTCTTTGAACTTGCACTAACTTGTTTAACTGGTGAAGGATTAACGATACCTTTTTCATCGATAATTGCACCTTTAACAGCAGCTGTCCAAAGTGAATCGTATGACCAAACTTGATCTTTATAAACTAAACTTGAATCTGGTAAAGAGGTATCAGCTCCATAGTTAAGAGTAAATCCACTTGAGTTATCACTCTTTAAAACTTCCATAAATTCAAGAGGGTTAAGAGTGTTACCACTAATAGAACCAAAGGCTAAGTCGAATTGACCTTGTCTCATCATATCGTAAACTTTTGTATAGTCACTTGTTCCATCGATATTGACAACTTCAAGAGTGAATTGTCCATTTGAAACTGAAACATCATTACAAGCTGTTTCGATATATTTCTTTAAATCTGCACCATATTCTTTTTCATCTCCGGTATTCATCCATTGAATCTTAATTTGAGCTTTACGTGGAAGAGTAATTTCACGTTTAGAAACCATTTCGTTAATAGCATTTCTAAATAAAGTTTTACTAGCTTCAAGGTTGTATCCGTAGTTGGTTTCATAGTTAGAACCAAAGAAATTAGTGAGGTTATCCTTATGATTTTTAGTTCCATTATATGAAGCACTAACTTTATTTTCGCTTGCTTCATATCCTTCTGGATCCCATTGATATGAATCAGAGAAGTAAGAAACAGATGGGTTATTACCTCTTTGTTCAGCGTATTCTTTTCTATTAATTGCAAAACTAATAGCATTTAAGAAATTGTCATTTGCCATCCATGGTTTTGTTTCCCAATAAGATGAAGTTGAATTTTGATAGACTGTACCATTAACACCAAATAATTTTTCCCATGTTTCTTTTGTACAGCTATTGATATTAAGTTTGAATGTTGAATCACCAACAGTTGTTTTCTTTTGACCGTTATTTGTGAAAGCATCATTTAATGTATTTTTAGTTAAACCAGCAGCATCTAACATACCAGCTTTAAATTGTTTTACATAAAGATCTGAGTCGCTTGAATTATCCATCATTGACAAGAAAATGCCAGGGATTTTAGTATATTTTCCAGGTTCAACGACTTGATAGTTATCATTTTTAACATAAACGATAGCTTTTGCGCTTCCATTTGGATCAAAGACTGAACAGTTATAAGCACCTAATGAAAGATATGTATCGACGATATTATCGAATTTGCTACCACCTTTAAGGTAATCAACTGGTGTTCCATATTTAACTCCTCCAGCCATAACATCTAAGAAATCTTGAGGAATTGGAGAAACAAGATTAGAACTTAATGTATATTTTGCATAGAAAGGTGTAGTTGGATTAACAAGGGAAAAAATTAAATATTCACCATCTTCATCAATACCTTTTTTAAGTCCAACATTATTCCAGGCAGCTTCGTTATAACCGTTTCCACTTGCTTGATAATATTGTAATGCACCTTTTAATGTTCCAGTAGAGGTTAAAGAGGTCATTTCAGCACCTCTATAGTAGTCATTTTTCTTAGTTAAAATATTCTTATAGGCTGTAATGTAGTCATCAAGTTCAACTCCACGACCATTAAAAACTGTAATTTTTGGATTAGTTGAAGCAGTAGAATATTTTAATTTATCGCCTTTTCCAGTTTTAACATAAATCTTGTAGTTTGAAAATAATCCACTGCCAGTATTAGGATCAAGTTCAGTAACTTTTGAATTATCAACATATCCATCACTTCCTACATAATTTGATTCAAGTGAAACTGGGATTGGATTTGTACTTGATTTTCCTTTAGCAAGAAGGTTTGTCCAAACATAACCATCTTTTGATTCGTTAAGTTGAGTTCCATATAAACCAGTTGAGATATAGCTATATAAATCAGCTGTAAGGGAGCCTTGATCATCAAGATAACAAAGGTTTGTAGCACCAGTTCCAATTGCGCTATGGTAATATTTAGCAAGGTTTACACCATTAAATGTTGGGAATTCGCTATCTGGAACGACATTTCCGTTTTCATCTAAGTTATCACCAACTAATTCACCATCACTTAAAATACCAAAGCCATATCCTGGGATATATTGTTCGTTTTTAGTAGGAATTTTAACACGTTTTGAATAAACCATTTTTCCACCATTTTCGAATAATGTTAAACCGGTTAAATGGTTGTTAATAGCATAATCTTCAAGTGTTCCTAAAATTTGAAGTTTGTCATAATAGCTATCTGCAGCAAATGATTTAACACCAGTTGCAGTTCTAGCAGGTTTTACTGTAACATTAATACTTCTTTTTTTGATTGCTCCAGCATCTTCTGGATCTAAATTCGAAGCTTTTACAGTAATTGTTGTTGTACCTTCATTTAAAAATTCGATTTCACCAGTTTTTGAAATAGTTGCGATATCTTCATCGTCACTTTCAAAAGTAAATGTACATTCAGCTTCTTTATCTTCAATAGTTGATTGAATAACAACACCACGAAGAGAAGCAGTTTCATTGACAAAACCTTCTAATGAAGTTGGGTTGTTCTTATCTTCACCACTTTGTGTTAAAACTACTTTCCAATCAACAACATAGTTTTCTTTTACAACATCGTTAGTTCCGCCATTGTTACAACTAGATAATGAAACAGAAAGAGGTACTGCAATTAAAGAAGCAGCAAACAAGCTTAATAATAAGGTCGATTTCTTTTTCATAATTTTACCTCCATAATAAATATTTAAAATCCATAAGAATATATACTATTGTATATATTTAAAAACTAATTAACGCAAAAATTAATACAATCTTAATATTGTATTAAAAACTAAATCCGTTATTAAAGAGAACAAAAAAGACAATTAGACCTACTAAATAAACAGAACTAACGATGACATAACTCAAAAAATAGTATGTTTTCCCAGCTCTTTCTATTTTTTTAACATCATTATACTCTTTTAAATCTTTGTATTTTTTGTTCACATTTTTATTAAAAATTGAACCAAAGGCAGAAAAGCCATAAGCTACAAAATTTAATGATCCTGAATATACTAAATAAGTAAATAAACTAGTAGCATATCCACAAATTGTAGAAACTAATAATCCATCCAATAAACTAATAATTGTTTGGGGAGTATTTAACTCAAAAAAGTAAACTAAAAGAGTTATTGCTAAAAGTAGCAAAAAACATATGATTCCCCTAATAAAATAAGGTAAATAGTATCTAAAATTTGTTATTCGATTCGTTTTCTTTTTCATAAAATAAAGGGCTATTAACTAGCCCTTATATTTTACACTTTTTTCTTAAATTTAAATAGATATAAAACAACAGCAACTGCAGCTAAAGCAATAACTCCTCCAGGAATACCAATTGATAAACCAAGAATTAAGTTCATATCTTTTACTTTAGAAGGAACAATTCCAGTACCTTTATTAAATTTAACAGTGAATTCACGTGTAGAAACTTCAAATGTTAATGTTGAATATTCACTTACTTTATATGCTAATTCATTACCATTTTTATCAGTAACGATAACGCTATCAATATCAATTGCATCATCATAACTAATAATAACTTTATATAATCCAAAGTTCTTTTCACTAATTGTTTTACCATTATAATCGTATGGAGTTACTTTATATTTCTTTGCAAAGTCATATAAAGCACCGGCTTCAACTTCAGCATCTTCCATTTCGATATTTAAAGTAGATCCAGGGACAAGAACATTTGATTCGACAATCACATCAGCTATTTCTTCATTTTCAACATAGAACATATCGAATATGACATTTCCAGCTCCATCAGTGATATCAACACTAACTTTACCAGTTGAATCATTATTCAATACATCACTAACTTTGAAATCGATGTAATATCCACCATTATATTCACTAATATCACAAGGAATAACACCACCATTAATAGCAATAACAGTTTCTTCCTTATTATTAGTTCTTGTCATGTAAGTTTCTTGATATTTAAGTCTTACATATCTTTCTCCATCCTTTGTGATGTAGGATTTTGATTGAATTGAAGGAGTTAATGAATCAATTACAAGGTTAAATGTCTTAGTTTGGATTGTACCTGTACCTAAAACTTTAAATTCTAATGTAATTGTATAATTTCCATCAATTAATTTTAAATTCTTATTGTTTCCTTGATATAAAGGAATGAATGCTTCACCTCTATGGCAAATAATACCACTATTAACATATGAAGCAGATACGTGGGATTTATATAAATAATTTGTATTTACGATAGCATCTTTAAATGCTTTATCACCAACTGTATTAACTACTTTTCCATTTGAATCTCTAATAGTAATTGTATTTGATTCAATACTTCTAAGAACAAAAGCTTGAAGGTAAAGAACTTCACTATCAGCTCCACCTGCATAAATTGTATTTGTTTCTTTATTGTAAGTTACAACATGACTTGCGTTTTTAACACTACCTTTATTTAAAAGAACATCATTTGTAGATTTTAATGAGTAATATGTGTCATAATCCATACCACAAATTGTTGAACTTACATCCATTTTTGGAAGAGATAATGAGGTATTTCTACCAATATAATTAACTAAATCTGATGGATAATAAATCTTATCTCCATTTTCGTCATAATTATCTCTAACAAAATCAAATTCTTCAATAGCTGGAGCATCTTCGTAGCTTCCATAGAATCCCATAAACGGAATAGAAAGATCAATTGTATCAGCACTATTTGTTGGAGTTAAGTATAAGTAACCTTCAACATATGCACCACTTTCAAAGTGGGCTTCAATATCTTTCTTTTCTTCTTCACTTAATGAATCACTTAAAGTTATAGTTGTTGTTCCATTGGCTTTAACTGTGACTGTTCCAAGTGATTTTTCATGGATTAAATCATCTTTTGTTGTTTGAAATTCATATCCTTCATATTCATAATCAGCACTTCTAGTTGGTTCAACAGGATTTCCGTTTTCATCAACCTTATTGTCTTCTTTATGATTTTCATAGTTATAATATTCTTCAACACGAGGTTTCATAACTCTGATTTTAGCTTCGTATGTCTTATCAACATTACTTGAAGAATGAGCTAAGAATGAAAGATTAATTTTACCTTCTTTAATTAAATCGTTATTTTTTAATTCAATTTTAGCTTTTTTCATTCCTGTTGTAGTAAACGTTCCATCTTGTTTAACTACTAAGGATTCTAAATAAACATCTGAATTGATAGCATCTGAAACATTAACTTCACCAGCACCTTGTCTACGTGGAGAATATTCAACAGTTCCATCATCTTCTGTTTTTCCTGTTGTAATATCAACAACTTTAACATTGTTATATGAATATTGAGTAGCTGTTGACATTTGTCTCATTGGGATAGTTTTTGCAACTTCTTTTCTTTCTTCTTCACTTTTATCTTTTGCTAAATCACTTAAGATAAGAGCACTAGCACCAGAAAGATTAGGAGCAGACATTGAGGTACCATCTAAATATGCCCATGCACCATCATAAAGAGCAAGTCTTCCAGTATATTCATTAGTGTTTTTAGCTAAACCAGGAACACAGCTAAGGACGTTACTTCCTGGAGCAGCAATATCAGGGTTCATTCTTAAGTCGTAGGTTGCACCATCACTTGAGAATTGAGAAATTTGATTTTTATCTGGGTTTTCTGCAATTTCCTTTTTAGCGATAGAAAGTTTTCCACAACCATCTTCACCGACACCTTTTTTGAAATAATCTTTATCTCTATTAAGGACGAAAACAACAGGAATTTCAGGATATTCGTATCCAGTTGAATCACCCCAAGCCATTGAGAAATTAAATTCAAGAGCAGTTGGGTCGTTATTAACAACAACTAAACCAGCAAAACCAGCTGTTTTAGCAGCTTTTGCTTTTGTTGAGAAAGAAATATCACCTCTATCAACAACAGCAACTTTATTTGAAGCTACAAAAGTTTCACCATGAAGTTCTTCGTATTTAGCTTTAAAGTTGTTGTAAGCAGTTGAACTACCTAGAATATCAGTTGCATCAGCACCAGTTTGAGTACCAATGTAACAATAGGTAATATCGCTTCCGATTGTATCTAATAATGTAGCAAACTTTAATTCATCAGGAGTTTCATTTGGACTCTTTGCAGTTCTGGCTTGATCTTTATAGTTTGTTGGTTGAGTTCTATCACCAAGATCAATAATTAAAGCATCTTCATAGAAGTTCTTTTCTAATGTTGTTGAAGCAACAATCATTGAAGCATCATCATTAGCATAACTTCCCAAAATACCAGTTTCGACCATGCTTGTAGTCCAGTTAGCATAAGGACCCATTGATGAATAGTTTTCTTTTCCATCATTACCAGCAGAAATTGATACGTAAACGCCTCTATTTCTTAAAACTTCAAAGGCATCCATTGAACTTGATCTATCACTAAAGTCATCAAGGTCTGAACCAAGAGACATGTTGATAACATCAACTCCTAAGGTAATACAATCTTCTAAAGCTTCTAAAATATCAGCATCATAAGCTCCAACACCACCAGTTGTAATTCCACCACTTGTTTGAATAGATTCTCTAAAGACTTTCATTAAAGCAAGTTGAGCATTTGGAGCAATACCATGATAAATTCCGTTTGCAGCAGCAATACCTGCAACGTGAGTACCATGGACATCCCATCTACTTAATACATCATAGTCATTGGCACCATTATGAAGAGAATCTCCTCCATAATCATAATAGAATGGGATTTTATTGTTATGGTAAGTTGAACCAAGTTTACCTTGAGCAACACCATTTTTACTAGATCCATGAAGTTTTCCAGTTTGTTGGAAAGCAAGCATATCTTCTTTAGTATATTTAACTTGAGAATCACTTAAATCTTGGAACCAACTATGATCAATCATAAATGAAGCATCAAGAATAGCAATTAATGTACCTTCTCCTAATTTTGATTCTGAGCTAGAAATAGGAGAATTCATATTTTGAGCACTATAGTTAATTAATTGTTCAGGTTTTAATTTGTAATTTTCTCTATCTTTATCATCAAGTTCATCAATAGCGTTTGTAACAATATAACCTTCTTCTAAATCAGATTCTTGTTGAACACTAATATCTCCAAAACGATAAAGATTATTTTCGTTTACTTTACTAATGCCAGGAATTGAACTAATTAAATCTTTTAATTCACTATTAGCTTTAATTTCAATAACGTTACTAGCTTGAGTAAATTGATTAACAACACTAAATTTAAAGCCAAGTGTACTTCTTAATCTAGATAAAATTGTATCTTGTGATTCTTTTACTTTTGCATCATCACCACATAAAGAATTATCTAAAGTAAGAAGATAAGTTGTATTTTCGTTTTTAAATGAAGGAACATCTTTGCTACCATTTGTACCACTTAATAGGAAGGATAATGCTCCAAGTGTTAATAAAAGAAATCCACTACGTTTTTTCATACATTTACCTCCTTATAAAGAAATACCAATTTCACCTAAACTAGATGAAACATAATCTGGTAAATTAGTTTCGTTAAGTTCAGTTAATGAATTAACGAATCCTCTATACGTATTTAAATTTATACACCAAAGTTCGATTGAACTAACTTTAGTAATTTCTTTAGTATTATCATCAATTTCATATGTTGGACAAATAACAGCACTATTAAATTGAGATTTGTATTTATTATAGCTGCCTTTTCCTAAGATACTTTCACATAATAATTCGAGTACTTTTGGTTCATAGCTAATAATAAATGGATTAGCATCAGTAGATAATCTTGTTTCTAAGAACCAAGTATGAGCATAATTTGTTTCTAAATTAGAATCAATTAATGCACCAATACTTTCAAAGATAAATTGAGCATCTAATCCTTCATTTGGAAGAGATGGACAGTCAAAATGTCTTGATTTAAATGTTGAAGGTTCAGCTTTAACATTAACTCCACCAACATATTCAGTGACTAACGAAACATGTTTTGTATCAAAGACGATTGAATCAACGAATTGATCATGACTTGAATTGGTTGTTGTTTCAGCTTTAATTGAATAAATTCCTGTTCCATCGCTAGTTAATCCACTATCAGCAAATAAATTTGCAAGTGTTTCGTTTTTTGAATTAACAGCAATAAATCCGCTTCCACCAATTACTTTAGCTGTTTCAAGATAATATAATCTTCTAAACTCAGTTGTTGGTTCGAACCAAACGAAGTTATCTCCATAATATAAATACATTGATGTAAAATAATTTCCGTTTGAATCAGTTCCACTAATTGTTTGAGTATAATTTGAAAGTTTTGAAGTAAAGAGATCAAGTAATTTTGGTTCTTTTACACAATCATCAATACTTGTATCGTAACTTCTATCAGTTCTAGCAACATAAGTATCTAAATCAGAAACATGGGTTGTACCAATGTTAGAAATATTAAGTGTTGTGTAACCATATCCACCTAAATTTCCTCTAATATTGAGATATGTTTCTCCATCTGTTTCTACTTCAATTGTAGTTAAAATTGAAATTAAAGAATCAGACCATCCACAAACAGCTAAGAAAGTATCAGCAAATGGGTTATCTTTTAAAGATTGAGTCCAATCTTCATTTGTAACACCAATGTTATTTTCTTTTTCTTGTTCATCAAGAATAATTTCCATAACAAACTTACCATTTTTAGTAGTTGTTGGAACTGTTGAAGGATCAAATGCGTTACAAATAGTAACTAAATCAGCATCGTACCATCTTGTTTTTCCACTTAAAACTTTTCCAGGTTTTGGATCGTTTGTTCCTTCAATTCTATCTTTTAAATCAACTTGATATACACCCTTATCATAATTGACATAAGCATAATCTGAAGAAATACTTAAACCTCTAGAATCTTCTGGTTCATCAGCTTGAGACTTTTGATAAACAATTTTTTCGAAGTAATTTTCATTAACAATTTCTTTATAATGAAATCCGAATTCATCAACAGTTGTTGCAACTGTGTTATATATATCCATTTGATAATTTTTAGAACTCTTTAATTTAGTAATCATATTAACGAAATCATTGTTTTGGGTTAATACGCTAATTTGGAAATATACTGATTCGTAACCTTCTTTATAAACTTCAACTAAGAAGCTTCCTTCTTTATCTAAGACTGATCCTGCTTTAATTGAAGTTTGATATTCATTTTCTTGAAGATTGGTTCCATTTCCAACTTCAACTCCATTAACAAACTTAGCAATAGACATTGATAAACCATTTACATTAAATTTATCACCGACTTTGTAAGATAATTTACGAGGTAAACTTCTAATAACTAATTTGTTAACTTCAATATCACCTACACTAATCTTGAATGATGTTGAACCATATCCTTTTTTAGAAATAACAACATCAAATACACCTTTATTAACTAATTTTGAACCATGTTTAATATTGGTTGTGTAATCATTAATTAATACACTTTCGGTGTTACTTAAATAATCTCCATAAGCCTTTTTGCCATAGACAACTAAACCAGTTAAATCAAGAGTATCTTCGAGACTGTAATTAACTTTTAATGGTAAACTATCAATTACTAATGAACCATTTTGAGTAGTTGAACAAGATGACAATAAAGTTGCTCCACCAGCAATAGATCCACCAAGTAAGAGACAGCTAGCAAGTGTTAAAACATTTCTTACATTTCTTTTCATAAAAACTAGCCCTCCTTAAATGCTTTTGTAATTTTACTATATAAATTATTATTTAATAATTATATATATAAAAATTAATATAATCTTAATATAGAGATTTAATATATATTTAAATATATATTAGGGACATTAAAAAATAAGCATTCAATATCCCCATCATTTCTTAATTATTTTATATTTTTAAAATATTTGAGTATCAGTTTTTTCTTTTCAATATATTTAAAATTTTTATTAAATTGTTCTAATTTTTTTCATCAACAGTAAGTCTTCTACTTCATAATAATCTTTACTTTTCTTAAATCTAAATTCCTTAACCAAATTGTATAGTAATTACATAATAAAAGTAAAATACCATATGAAATACTATATATTTTAAAAAATTATTGCTTAATTTTAAAATGCAATTAAAATATTTAGCAATGAAAAAATTAGATTTTATTAGTAAAACAAGTTCTGGAATGGCAATGGGATTATTTGCCACTTTAATTATTGGAACAATTATTAAGCAACTATTTAGTTTAGGTAATGGCTTTCAAATTGGAATTGATATTGGTTCTACCTTAATGTCTTTAATGGGCGTAGGTATAGCTCTAGGAGTATGTTTAAGTATTAGAAAAGATCTTTCTATATTAGAAACTGTTTCAATTATGGTAATTGGAGGAGTTGTTTCTTGTTTAAATTTAAAAACATATAACGAACCAATTCTCACCTTTACTTTAAATGGAGGAAGCAAAAACCCTTTACTTATATACCTTACTATTTTGTTAACTATGTTTTTAGTTAAGAAAATATTAGTTAAGAAAACACCTATTGATATTCTTTTAGTACCTTTAGTTTATATAGTTTTTGGAACAATTATAGGTTTTATTTTACTTTATCCTTGCTATTATATTATTTTTGGTATTCAAGAATTGATTAAAGTTTCTATGCCTTTAATTCCTGAAATAATGTCTATAATTATTTCTGTTATAGTAGGAATGGTTTTAACTATGCCTATATCTAGTGTTGCTGTTTGTGTAGCTATAGATATTGGAGCTACACCATTAGCAGCTGGAGCTGCTTTAATTGGATGTAGTTGTCAAATGATTGGTTTTGCTACTATGTCATTTAGAGCTAAAAATAATATTGGTAAATCTATTGGAGTAGGAATAGGTACATCTATGCTTTATTGGCCTAATATTATTAAAAAACCTCAAATTTGGTTACCTACAATCTTATCTAGTGCAATACTTGGTCCTCTTGGAGTATGTTTATTAAATACTACTTGTACAAGTGCTGGAGCTGGTATGGGAACTTGTGGATTAGTTGGTCAAATAGCTATGTTTTCTACGATGGATCCATCTAATTATGAAATATATGTATCAATATTTGTAATTCAAATTGTTGGTTCAATTTTACTAACTTTATTATTTGATTTTATCTTTAAAGATTTATTAAAGTTATATACAAACGAAGATCTTAAATTAGATTAAAAAAACCTATTAAATCCCTACTATTTTGTAATAATTATACTTTTTATATAGTTAGATAATTCTTTATCTTCACAATATACAAAACACCCTTTTTGACCTCTACTTAAAAGAGTTCTATAAGTGTTTCTTATAATGATGTCAGCTTCCTTATACGGATCTAAATATGATTTAATTCCTTTTAATGATTGGTCTGTTGTAGCTCTAGCACTATAATTAGTCATTACTTTATTATCTTTATAGATTAAATCTTTACCAATTATTACTCCACAATAATCAAATTCTAATCCTTGAGAAGTATGAATACATCCAACTTGCTCAAAGGAATCTTCATCAATTGCCCAAGTATTAGTGCTAGAAAAGTTCCATTTTGCATGAAAATCATTCTCTAAATTTATATCATCTAAAGAAGGATCTTTTCTACTTACCCACTTATAGCAATATCCAGCTATCATTCTTGATTTATTGTTAATTGCATTAAGTTTTCTTAAATCATCTCTCATTTTGTTTGGATCATCATAAACTCTAAAATCATATGTAATATCACTTAAATCAATATTAGCCGTTTCTCTTATTCCTAATAAATTATCTAAAAATGCTAAATAGCCATCACTTCCTCCACATCTAAATTGAGAAACTAACTTTAAATCTTCTCCATAATGAATTTCACTATTTAATTCTTTAGCATATTTTTTAATTAAATCGATAGAACCTATATCTTTTAAGGTAACTCTTTGATTTTCATCGATAAAAAAGACACTAATTTTTGATGCATTAATAATTTCTTTGATTTGGTTTTCTCCATCATTTCCATAAAAACCAGATTTTTCATTTAAACGATGAGCTTCATCAACAATTAAACAATCGAAAGTGTTACTATTTGAATTAACAAAACAACCACTACCTTTAAATAAATTTTCTACATATTTCTTTCTATAATTATTATTTATTAATTCTTTAGTATATACATATCTAGGAGCACTATTTTTACTTATATATAATGCTACTTTTCCACTTAAAATAATATTTGATAATAAATTTATAGCAATTACTGATTTTCCAGTTCCAGGTCCACCCTCAACAATAACCGTATGTTTTTTATCACTATCAATAGTCATTTCAACAAGTTTTTTAATAGTTGCAAAAGCTACTTGTTGTTCATCAATCATCGTAAAAACTTGATTACCTTTAAGTAAACTTGATATAGCATCTTGTAAAGCAATAGAAGGCTTAATCTTACCATTTTCAATGGTATATAATATTTCACCATTATCTGGTTTATGAACATATTGTTTAATAAATTCTCTAAGTTTTAATTGATCTTTTTGTAAGAAAAGAGGTGCTAATTTAATTGCTTCTTCATATTTTTTATTCTTAATTTGATCTACATATTTATCTTTAAAATTATGACAAAATGCACAAGGATGTAACGAAATATCTTTGTTTCTTACCGATTCATTAAATGATTCAATAGCTTTAGCATAACTATAAGCTTGATATGAAGGGTGAGTTACAGCTCTATTAGCATTTCCAACATAAGTAATAACTACATCATCCCTAGATGTAGCTAAACACTTTTCCCATTGTTTTAATTCAATTATTACTACGTTTTCCTTATTATTTTTATCATAACCAGTAATTAAAAAATCAACTCTTTTACTAGTTAAAGGTATAGTATATTCAATAGCAATTTTAATATTTTCATCAATTCCTGAATTGTTACATAAAACATTATTCATAAACATCAATGAATTATTATAAGATCTTACTTCTGCTTCATTATTATGGTTAAAACCATTTCTTCTAAAACATTCTTCAATACGATCTGCAATTAGACCTAATAAAACATCATTAGAAAAATCTCTTATTGAACCTGAATAAACTATCATAATTTATTATATTTATTTGCTTTCCCTTTACTTAATTCTATTGGATATTTCTTTTCATTTTCATCCATTTTAGCATTAATAATTTCATCATCATTTAGATTTAATTTATCTAACAAGTCTTGACAATATATTAATACATCAGCAAGCTCCTTTTTAACTTCTTCTAAATCAAAATTATTTTCATCCCATTGAAAACATTCTAATAACTCATTAGCTTCAATTGAAATACTTTTTGCTAAATTAGATGGAGTATGAAATTTAGACCAATCTCTATCAACGTTCATTTGTTTAATTCTTTTTTTAGTATCTTCATTCATAGAAATTAGTATAGCACTTTTATAGCACTTATTAAATTTTTATATATCTTTTACATTTTAAAAATATATATAAAACGATAAAATATTAGTGGTTAAATATATGGAAAAAAAGAAAATTATTGAAGTAGTAGCTGCAATTATTATAAAGGAAGATAAAATATTTGTTACCCAAAGAGGATATGGACAATTTAAAGATAAATGGGAATTTCCTGGAGGAAAAGTAGAATTAAACGAATCTAAAGAAGAAGCCTTAAAAAGAGAAATTAAAGAAGAATTAGATGCTTCAATTTTAATAAAAGAATTCTTAGGAACCATTACATATGAATATGAAAAATTTATTTTATTAATGCATAATTATATTTGTAAATTAGAAAACGATTCGTTTACTTTATTAGAACATGAAGCAGCTAAATTTGTTTATCTTAATGAATTAGAACAAATTGATTTTTTACCAGCTGATATTTTAGTTATTAATCTATTAAAAAATAAAAAACTACACTAATAGGCAGTGATATAAGCGAGGGTAAAGAAAAAACTCATCCAAGATTTAAAGGCTCAAGGTTGAGGTTTTTCTTTATTTTTGATAACGGTAAAATCAAAAAAGATTTTTAAAAATGATAAATTATTGTTTATTCGATAAATCCCAAATCAGATATTTTTAAATTAGAATACTCAAATCCTAAAGAATAACTCGTAATTCTAGTTGTGCCTGAATTAGGAATTAATATACCTTTTTCTACCCATTCATTCATCCATTTTGAAATAGCCCTAGGAGTAACTCCAAATAATATTGCTAATTCCTTATTTTTAACTAATCGTAAGTTATTTTCCAAACAATATCTTAATAATGTGAGATCTTTTTTATTTAACCCAACGAGTAATGAATTTGATTTCTTACAAGATGCTTTTTTTGCTTGTTCAAATATTTTTTCAGCATTTAATGCCATTATTTTGCAAAAATACTCAATCCAAATTTCTAGATGTGGAGGATTATCTCTACCAGAATAAAATAACGCAGGAAGCCCCATTTGAATAGAATTATAATATCCATTAATATCAGACATATAATATTCTTCAAATGAATTAAAGCCTTTAAAATCATAATCATGTTGCATTAAAACATATGTTGAAATAGCCCTTGATGTTCTACCATTACCATCCTCAAAAGGATGAATTGTTACTAGTGCATAATGCATTATGGCAGCTAATACTGGTGCTGGCAATTGTTGATTTTTATCATACCATTCTATTAACTCTTTTAATAATGGAAGAATATCTATATATTCTGGTGGAATATATTCTGCTTGTTTTGAAATAGAATCATATACTGCAAATAAAACACCAGGAGGAGTTTGACCTCTAAAATCTATTCTCGATAGTTTCCCCTTTCGTTGAATAATATCATGAAGTTTTAAAATAAATTCTATATCTATTTTAGTTTTCTTTTTGTTTTCCACCTCTAAAAATGTTAAAGCATCCCAGTAATTTTGCACTTCTTGCTCTGCTGTTATTTTTCTATCGTCTTGCTTCTTAGCAATTACTTTTTCAACTTGATTATAAGACAAAACATTACCCTCAATACTTGTAGAAAAATGTGTTTTCTTAAGTTTTGCCTCATACATAAGCTTTTGTTTTTCTCTTGTAGGTAAAAATAAATAATCTAAAGCAGTTTTGTATTTTTCAATTTTTAGTAAATAGCACACCAATTCATTTGTATACGTAAAGGTTAATTTCATTTTATTATCTCCGCTATTATTATAACAAAATAATGAACGATTGTAAATTTTTTGTTCCTTAATCGTTCCTTATTTGGTCGCTATTTATTCCTTATTTTATAGTAAGTTTTTTATGCAAATATTTCATGCATATGTAATAACGGAAATGAACTATTTAAAATAAAATTCCTTATTAAAGTCCCCTAAATCACATATATTTTTAATTTTTATAAATATATTTACTTTTAGAATGATTGCTTTTACAAGAAAGATGAATACATAAAATAAATAATTTGCATTATCTTTAAAAATATCTAAAAGGATAAAAATATTTCAAAATCTTTATGTTTTACTGATTATTTTTTAAATTATCTAGTGCTTTATCATTATCATCAATAATCATTTTGATTCTTTCACAACTCATAATATTTTTACATTCTATATAAGTATTATATTTATTATTTTTACAACAATTTCTTATAAGACATAAAGAAGAACAAAAAGGAGTGTATAACTTCAACATTGCATCCTACACAATTAATATCATCTTTTTTAATTTCTATATTATTTAAAATAGATCATTCTTTTGCAACTTTTTCTCTTAACTTATCATCATTATTTATAGTAGCAATTCTAGCTTCACAAGTTTCTAAGTTTAATCCTCAACAAGCAATATATTTATTCACAGTACACCTCAAAAAGAAAAATTATATTTTTTTAAACACTCTAATTAACTTAAAAATATATCTTAAATCATATGGTTTTTGATTATTTGATTAATTTTGCTAAACCAGAAATTGATGTTTCTTTATATTCTTTTTTAATATCTTTTCCAGTTAAATACATTGTTTTTAAAATATCATCAAATGTAACTTTTGCATCACTTGATGGCAAAAGTTTTGTTAACGTTACAGCATCTACTGCTTTTAAAGCATACATTGCACATCTTTCAATACAAGGTATTTGAACATATCCACAAACGGGATCACAAGTTAATCCTAATGAGTGCTCTAAGGCAATTTCTGCAGATTGAGCAATTGCTTCATTTGAAAAATCTAAAGCTGTAGCAATTAAACTAGCACCCATTGCACAAGCTACACCAATTTCTGCTTGGCAACCACATTCAGCTCCACTAACTGAACCATTAGTTTTAGCTAATATTCCGAATAAACCAGCCACTAATAATCCATCAATAATCTTTTTATGAGAAATTCCTTTCATAATACAATAAGTAATTGTTCCAGGAACTACACCAGCACTTCCACAAGTTGGAGCAGTAACTATAATTCCTCCACTAGCATTTTCTTCAGCAATTGCAAAACTAGTAATTGCAATACGGATATTTATATCATCCATTCCATTTTCAATAGATGTAGCTCTTTCATACATTACATGAGCTTTTCTAGGTACTTTTAATGTTCCAGGTAATAAACCAGTCTTTTCTATTCCTATTCTTCTAGTTTCTTCCATTGTTGAATATATTTTTTCCATATATTCTTCAATATGTTTATCTTCATATTTTTTAACATATTCTACTAAAGATAGATTGTTTTCTTTACAATAAGAAAGTATTTCTTTTAAAGAATTATGTGGGAAAACATCATGTTTTTTACTATTTTTATGTTTAATTACTTTAATGCTTCCTCCACCTAAAGAAATAATTCTTTCATAATGTTCTGTATTCTTGTTATCTAAAATATAAAATTCCATTACATTAGGATGAGACATCTTTTTTGTAAAATTAAACTCAATATCAACTTTATATTCTTTAAACTCTTCTTTAATAATATAGTCTGTAAGATGACCCTTACCAGTTAGAGCTAAAGAACCATATAAAATAACTTTTACTTCTTTAATATTTTTATATTTTTCTTTAATAAAATCACAAGCAAAAGCAACTCCCATTGTATGTGATGAACTAGGACCATGCCCAATAATATATAATTCTCTAATAGACCTCATAATTTATATATATTTATATTAACAAATATAAATATTAATATGTAAACAAATTGTAAAAATGTATATTACTTATTAAATAGAAAATTTATTAGATAAAACAAATAATTAAAAATAAAAGCTTCAATACATCAGTATTGAAGCAATAATTTAATATTGTGTGTAAACAACAAGTTTAATACAAATAGGCTAAAATGCCATAGGTGTAACAACAAGTTTGATACACTGGTAGAAGATAAAATTAAATTAGTGTTAATAGATAACCTAAAAATGGTCCACTAAATATAGCAATATAGATTAGAGTTATCCATGGCTGATATTCTACATAGAATTGTTTAAAAGTAAGGCTCCATGGATGCTTAATGATAACCCATCCAAACACATCAAAGACTATGCATATTCCTGCCCATATAGCGCCAGTCACCAATGCTTCACCTATTGTTGGATTAGCTAATCCATTCATGTATATAAATCCAAACATTGTGAAAATGATGATATTATACAAAGGATGCCAAGGTTTAGTCTTCTCGTATCCTTCTCCCATTGAATCTTTATCCATTGGTCTCATATGAAGAACATAAATATTAAAGATAGTATGAAGTACCCCAATTAAAGTAACAATAATATAGGCAACCCAAAACCATAACATTGAAAGCCCAAAATTACTCATTATTTAAGGACCTCCCAGTGACCAGATTTTGTACCAATTCTTTTGATGTATCCCTCTTCTGTTAAAAGTTTTATTCCTCTTTGGATTGTTCTTACAGATATATCAAGTGCCAAAGCTATGTCATCTACTTTTATGTTTTTGTTAAACTTGATTCTTTCTAAAATTTGAATTTGAATATCAGTTAAGTCTGTATTGGTGACAGTATTAGTGACATTATTGGTGACATTATTTCTAATAAATATGAATTTAAAGCCTTTGTTTAATTTTTCATATTTCCATTTGACGCTATTTAACTTGCAAAGTTCGCTCATTCTAGCAAAACCCGTTCCAGATTTTTCTACATCTTTACTTCTGAATAACACATCAAGAATCAAAGGATTTCTTCTAATGGATTGAATTCTATTGTCTATAAAATCATTAGGATTATATTGTTCAGGGAATGTTCCTTGATTGTATATTTCTATTTCATCGGGAAATATATTAATCTCATGAATTGAATTTTCGTTATATTTAGCATGAGCAAAGCTATTTACAACTATTTCTCTAATCGCTTTTTCTGGAATTTCTGGAATTTCTTCCCTTTTTCTCGAACCTACTTCAATTTTCCAATTGATGTGCTTCTTAATATAGGCTATAGCTTCATTTACTAAATTATAGATATTGCCTCTTATGTCTATCATATCGATAATATTTATTTTAGCTTTGGTTGCATATACAGCCATTTTTAATTCTGCATCCGCTTTTTTACCAAAAAGGAAATATCCTGCATTATTTAAATGCCCTGAATTGAAAAGTCCAAGCATAGTTAATAGATCACTTTTATTATACTTTTTCATTTCTAATCTATTGGCTTTGGTTGAAGAATCATAGAAAGCTATTAAAGAATCATCGTCAATATCTTCTTCTGTATAATTTGTGAGTTGCTTTTCCCAATTATCTTCATAATGTTTATTTTGGAACATTGTTAATAATTCGATTTGGGACATTGGCCTATTTTCATCAGCCACTCTTTTATAATAAACACCTCTTGAAGAATATGGTTGGTTATTACCTTGAAATGATAATCTAATAATTTCTATGCCGTCTATAACAATAGTGTCGATAAAAGGACTTATTTTTGGTTCAATTGATTCGTAGACTGCCCTTGAAATATCTCTTAGAGAAGAATCTGTGATTTCATTTCTTATAACTGTGCCATCATTTTTAACACCAAAGAAAATTGTTCCTTCACCAAACTTGTTTAGCATACCACTAACAGATTTCATGGCATCGTTTGCTTCTCCGGAACTCTTTTTAAATTCTATAGTTTCATTTTCTCTTTTTAACATAGTATTACCTCTTTCTACATTAGAAATTATATCACTGACATTGTTCTTTGTCACCAATTATGTCACCAATTATGTCACCAATTATTAAGTTTTTATAATCCAACATTGAAATCCCAAATATCCCGAATCTCACCATCTGTTTTATTTTGTTGCCAAGACCAAAGTCACAATGACAACTTTGATACACTTTGAAATTTATCAACAATGTCCAAAATAAGAAAGCAACGCAAAAATTAGTCCAAAAATGCTGTTTTTAAACCAAAAAAAGAAAAAGACTTTGATATTTTGTGTATCAAAGTTCTTGTTTTCATATGGAGCTTCCTAGCGGATTTGAACCACTGATCGTTGAGTTGCAGTCAACTGCCTT
>JAEDIE010000019.1 GCA_016296775.1 Bacilli bacterium
AAATTTAAATATGATATTAACTCTTATTTAGTTAATGCTAAGAGGTTTTAATATGTTAAAAAAAGAAGCTAAAACACTATTTAAAAACATAATGAACATTAATGTTAAAAGTATTGAAGAAATAAATACTGGTTTTTCTAATCAAAATTTTATTATTAACGATGCATATGTTTTAAGAATACTAAGAGAAAATAGAGATGAAACCTTAAATATTTTAGAAGAAATAGAAAATTATAAAGCAATTAATGAATTAAAAATAAGCGAAAAACTTCTTTATTTAGATGAACAAACAGGAATAAAAATAACCAAATTTATTCATCAAACACACTATTATTCTTCTCCTTTAAAAGTTGAGGAAATAATAAATGTAGCAAAAACAATTAAAAAATTACATAAATCTAAATTAAAAGTAACTCATGAATATAACTTTAAAAACAAATTAGAAACATATAAAAGAAAATTACCAAATCAATTACTTTTAAATAAAGAATATGAGGATAATTTGATAAAAGAGATGGAAAAAGCATGTAAAAATAAAGAATTAGTCATGTCTCATAATGATTTAGTAAAAGGAAATATTTTATTTAGCAATACTAAAACTTATTTTATCGATTGGGAATATGGATCTCTTAACTATGAATATTTTGACTTAGCTTCGTTTATAAGTGAAAACAATATAAACGAAAAAGAAGCTAATATATTTTTAAATGAATACTATAAATCAAAGTTAAATGACAAAATAAAAAATAGAATATCTATTTTTATTAAATGCTTAGATATTCTATTTTACTATTGGGCTTGTTATTATTATCTTTTAAGAAAAGATAATATTTATAAAGAAATAGCTAACGAAAAGATAAAAAGAATTATTTCTTCTCATTAAGTTTAGCTTTAATACAATTATTCATTACATCTCTAGCTTCATCTTTTCCCATGACGTTTTTAATGTTTGTTACTTTTCCTTCTAAAGTTTTATAAACCATAAAGAAATGTTTTATTTCTTCAAGTAAATGAATAGGAAGATCACTTACATCATCATATCCATTGTAAAAAGGATCATTTAAAGGAACAGCAACAATTTTATAGTCTCTACTTCCTCCATCAATCATTTTTACAACACCAATTGCTTTACATCTAACTGTTGCAAGAGGAACAATTGTTTCGCTGCACATTACTAAAACATCTAAAGGATCTCCATCCTCGGCTAAAGTATTAGGAATAAAACCATAGTTTTCTGGATAATGCGTCGAAGTATATAAAATTCTATCTAAATTTAATAATCCAGTATCATGGTCATATTCATATTTATTTTTACTACCTTTTGAAATTTCTATTACTGCATAAAAATCATCTGGTCTTAAAACTTTATCTTTAAATCTTTCATCAATATCAATATATTTCATCATTTCTTTCCTCTTACAAAAGTATCAAATTCCATCATTTCTTCTTTTGTTTTAAATTTTGCTACAAAATATGAATCACCCATATCATCTCTTAAAACTTGAGGGAAATCTCCCGCCATACAAATATTACTATAGTATTTTTGAATAATTTCTTCTTTAGTATGAATATATGAAGAAGTATTTCTTCTAGAACATGATGCACAATAGAATTTTTCTATATATGGAGTCTCTCTATTTTCATCATACATCATTACATCTGCATAAATATCGTAACAAGAACAACTATTTGCAAAGTTGATAATGTCAGGTGTATATCCTCCAGCAGGTCTAGCATTAACTTCAAGAGGAATTCTATCTCCTTTTTTACCAATATTTGGATAATCTTTTTTCAATTCGAAGAATTCAATATGGAAAAATCTTTTCTTTAATCCAATAGCTTTTACTACTTTTTTACCTAATTCTAAGAATTCTTCACTTAAATATGGATCACAATAATACATATCATCTAAATTATTTAAAACAATTTCGTCATTATTTATCGTGAATATATTTTGTGTAGCAAATACAACTTCCGAATTACTATTTGCAATTCCATCAAAAGAAACAATACTTCCATCAATAAATTGTTCAACAATATATCTTCTATTTTTATCAATACTATTTAAGAAAATATCAATGTCTTCTTCATTATTTATTTTCATTGTCCCTTGAGCACCAACTCCATCATCAGGTTTAGTAAATAATGGATAACCAACTTCTTGAGCAAACTTAACTAAACCTTCTTTTGTTAAATCAGTAGTATATCTAGCACATTTAATATTAGCTTCATTAAACAACTCTTTTTGTTTAATCTTAGATCTGAATTTAACAACTTCTTCATCGTTAACTCCACTAGTAACGTTAAAAATAGTTCTTAATTTAGCATCTTTTATTAACCAATACTCATTGTTAGATTCAATAAAATCTATTTTTCCATACTTATTAGTAAAATATTCAAGAGCTCTAACTTCGTTTTCAAAATGATCCATGAATGCACAACAATAATATTCAGTTAAAGTATTTTTACATTCTTCAGAAATTTCAAAATATGGTCCATCACCAACACCAAGTACATTAAAACCTTTATTTCTTAAGGCAAGACAAAACTTCCAGTAACTATCTGGAAAGTGTGGCGAAATAAAAACAAAATTTTTCATAAACACCTCTTTTTTTATATTCTACTATAATAAAGATAATCTATTAATAGCCTTTTTTAAAGAAAATTCAGCATTTTCAACCATTAATTTATCATCATTATCAATTTGAGAAAGCAATTTTTCAGCTCTTTCTTTTTCGTTAATTGCTCTATCTTTATCTATTTCTTCACGAGTTTCAAATGTATCAGCTAGAATAATGATTTTATCTTGTTTAACTGATAAAATTCCTCCACTAATTGCAAAATATGTATGTTTTCCCTTCTCTTTTTCTTTAACATAGAAAGAAGAAACATCTAAACTTGCAACATAATCGACATGTCCTTTTAAAAATGTTCTTTCTCCATAGTTAGGAATTTTGATACATAAAAACTCTATCTTTAAAGAGGTTTTCTTTCCATCACTAGAAATAATTTCAAAATCAAACTCTTTATAAGCCATTATTTACCAGCCTTTGCAACTACATCTTCAATAGTTCCAGCATATAAGAATACTTCTTCAGGATATTTATCATATTCTCCACTTAATATAGCTTTGAATGAACGAATTGTATCTTTTAATTTTACATACTTACCTGTATATCCACTATAGCTTTCAGCAACTCTAAAAGGTTGAGATAAGAAGTTTCTAATTCTTCTTGCTCTAGCGACAATAATTTTGTCATCTTCACTTAATTCATCAACACCTAAAATAGCGATAATATCTTGTAATTCTTTATATCTTTGAAGAATAGATTGAACAGCTCTAGCAACATTATAATGTTCATCTCCAATAATTTTCGGATCAAGAATAACTGAACTTGATTCAAGAGGATCAACAGCTGGATAAATACCTAAAGCAGCGGTATTTCTATCTAAAACTGTTTTTGCATCAAGATGAGAGAATGTTGTAGCTGGAGCTGGGTCAGTTAAATCATCAGCAGGAACATAGACTGCTTGAATTGAGGTAATTGAACCATTTTTCGTAGAAGTAATTCTTTCTTGTAATTGGCCCATTTCAGTAGCAAGTGTTGGTTGATATCCAACAGCTGAAGGCATACGACCAATAAGAGCTGAAACTTCACTACCAGCTTGAGTAAATCTATAAATATTATCGATAAAGAAAAGAACATCTAAATGCATATTATCTCTAAAATATTCAGCAACTGTTAAAGCTGTTAAAGCAACTCTCATTCTTGCTCCAGGAACTTCGTTCATTTGACCATATACTAAGGCTGTTTTATTTAAAACTCCTGTAGCTTTCATTTCGTTATATAAATCATTTCCTTCTCTTGAACGTTCACCTACACCCGCAAAGACAGAAATACCATGTTGAACTGTAGCAATATTATTAATTAACTCTTGGATTAAGACTGTTTTTCCAACACCAGCTCCTCCAAAAAGTCCAACCTTTCCACCTTTAACATATGGGCATAATAAATCAATAACTTTAATTCCAGTTTCTAATATTTCACTCTTTGTTTCTTGTTCCTCAAAAAGAGGAGGTTTTCTATGAATTGGCATTCTTAAACTATTTTTAAAAGCTTCATCACCAATTTCATCGATAGAATTTCCTAAAACGTTAAACATTCTACCTAAACATTCTTCTCCTACAGGAACACAAATAGGTCCTTTAGTATTAAGAACTTTCATACCTCTAACAACACCTTCGGTAGGTCCCATTGCAACACATCTAACTGTATCATCACCAATATGTTGTTCAACTTCTAAAGTAAGAGTTTTTCCTTCGTTTAACTCAACAATTAAACAAGTTAAGATATTTGGTAATTCCCCCTCCTTAAATTGAACATCGATAATAGGACCAACAGCTTGTACTAATATTCCATAGTCATTTTCTTTTGTAATCTTACTATTCATTTTTTAAGACCTCCTATTTATTTTTACTTCCAGCAACAACTTCCGTAATTTCTTGAGTAATTGATTGCTGACGTTCTTTGTTATATTCAAGTTGTAATTTTGAAACAATATCTTTTGCGTTCTTATCTGCATTATCCATTGCATTTCGCCTTGCGCTATGTTCACTAACAAGTGAAGATAAGAAACAATCGTTTAATATACTTGAAAGATATTCTTTTATAGAAACATCTATGATTTCATATATATTTTGATCATAAAGAGGAGCATATGTTGGATCATCTTTATTAACTTCAAATGGTAAAAGCTTCTCAAGAACAATTTTACTCACAAGTGAATTTACATATTTATGATAAATAATAACTACTTCATCAAAGTCAGAATTTATATATAATTCACTAAGATATTTAACAAAATTCTTAACCTTATATACATTGTATTTATCTAAAATATCTTTGAATTCAGCATGAATTTTAATATTTTGATGTTTTAAAACTTCTACTCTAGCTTTTTCACCAATTACTACTACTTCATCATTTTTCTTATAATTATCTTTATAAAATTTAAATAATTCAGAGTTATATCCTCCACATAAACCTAATGTAGAGGAAACTAATATTACTAATCTATGATTAGTTATTTTCCTATTTTGAATTAAAATAGGTAATTCATCATTAGGTACATCTTTAACTAACTTTAAACAATCTAAAATAACATTTCTTAAAAGAGAAGAATATTCTCTTTGCTTATATTCTTCCACCATAAAACGTCTACACTTAACATTACTAACAAGTTTCATTGAACTTGTAATTTTACGTGTAGAATTAATAGTGTTAATTCTTCTTTTGATGTTATTTAGACTTTGCCCCATTATTTAATTCTCTTTCTCTAATAAAGGTATTAATAGCCTCTTTCATACTTTCAATTTGTGTATCATTAATATCGTGATTCTTTTCTATTTCTTTTAATAAATCGCTATTAAAATTCTTTAAATATTCGCTTAAATCGACCATAAAACTACGAACTTCTTCTTTTTCAAGATTATCAACAAATCCATATTTTGAAACAAAGAAAGAAATTACTTCATCAATAAAACTAACTGGAGCATATTGAGGTTGTTTTAAAATCTCTAACATTACTTCTCCACGATGAATAATACGTTTGGTAGATTCATCAATATCACTACCAAATTGGGTAAAAGATTGTAATTCTCTAAAGTTTGCTAATGTCATCTTTAATGATGAAGAAACTTTCTTCATAGCTTTAAATTGAGCTGCACTACCAACACGAGAAACTGAATGTTCGGTATCAATTGCTGGTCTTTGTCCAGCATTAAATAAATCTGTACTTAAGAAAATTTGTCCATCAGTAATAGAAATAACATTAGTTGGAATGTAAGCAGAAATATCTCCAGCTTGAGTTTCAATAATTGGTAAAGCAGTGATACTTCCTCCGCCATGTTCTTTATTTAACTTAGCACATCTTTCTAATAATCTTGAATGAAGATAGAAAATATCTCCTGGGAAAGCTTCTCTGCCTGGACTTCTTTTTAAAAGTAAACTTAATGCACGATATGCAACAGCATGTTTACTCAAATCATCAAAAACAATTAAGACATCTTTACCTTGATTTGCCCAATATTCAGCCATTGTTACACCTGAAAACGGAGCAATATATAACATTGGAGATGATTCACTAGCACTTGCATTAACTACAACTGTATAGTCCATACATCCATAGAAGTTTAATCTATCAACAATTTTAGCTACACTTGAATTCTTTTGACCAACAGCAACATAAATACAGATTACATCTTTTCCTTTTTGATTAATAATTGCATCAATTGCAATTGCTGTTTTACCAGTTTGACGATCACCAATAATTAATTCTCTTTGTCCTTTTCCAATTGGAATGACTGAGTCAATACATTTGATTCCGGTTTCTAAAGGAGAATTGACTGATTCTCTTGACATAATAGATGGAGCTAATTTTTCAATTGGGGAGGTAACTTTACAATTTATTGGTCCATTTCCATCTATTTCTTCTCCTAAAGCATTGACTACTCTTCCTAAAAGCTCATCACCAACAGGAACTTCAACAACTTTAGAAGTTCTTCTAACTATATCTCCTTCTTTAATTTTTGAATCATCACCTAAAATAACAACTCCAACAGAATCTTCTTCTAAGTTCATGACCATTCCATAAACATTATTAGAGAATAATAACAATTCACCTAACATCGCATTATCTAACCCATATAAAAGAGCTATACCATCGCCAATTGTAACAACAGTTCCGACATCATTGCTATAATCAATTTCGTTTTTAAAATCTTTAATTTCTTTAGCAATTAATGAACTAATTTCGCTTATTTTAATATCCATAGTTTAACCCTCCTTTACATTGAGTAACTTTTTCTTTAAGTTATGAACTTTTCTTAATATCGAAGCATCATATACATCATTTTTTAAATACACTTTGAATCCACCTATTAAAGATTCATCGATTATAATCTTTAGTTCTATTCGTTTTGATAGTGCTTTCTCGAGCGCTTTTTCTATTTTTGTAATTTGTTCATCACTTAATTTAGTAGCTGATACTAATTTTCCTTGTTCAATATTTAAATAATCATCAAATCGATATATCGTTTCTTTTATTATTTTTGTTAAGTAATAAGAACGATTATTTTTTAAAATTACTTTTAAGTAATTGATAATATTTAAATCATATTTAGAAAATACTTTTTCAATAATCAAATATCTTTCACTCTTTTTAATATTTGTTGCACTTAAAAGTTTAATAAAGGTTGGATTATCGTTTATAGCTTTATAAATTTCTTTTAAATTTAAACGATATTCTTCAACTTTATTTTCTTCTTTAGCGACGCTTAGTAATGCGAAGGCATATCTATTGTAAAGAGTGTTATCCATATTAGTTATTATTTTTTACTTTCTTCTAATTGCGATATAAAATCATCAATTATTTTCTCGTTGTCACTTTCCTTAACTTCTCTTTCAAGAACTTTTTTACTTGCTTGTAAAGCAGTGTCAACAATTTGATTCTTTAATTCTAACTTAGCATCTTCTTTAATTTTATTAGCTGTAATATTGGCATTATTAATTATGTCTTTTGCTTCTTCTTTAGCGTTTAAAATAATTTCATCACGTTTTTTAGAAGCATTAATTTCAGCATTATTAATAATTGCTTTTGCTTTATCTTTACTTTTAGCTATTTCTTTTTCACTTGTTAAAACGTTTTCTAAAGCTTTTTCATTATTTTCTTTAGTTTGTTTAACTTCATTATCGAGTTTTTCTCTTCTTGAATTTAAATATTTTTTTACAGGTTTATATACTAAGAAGATCATTACTAAAACAAGAATTAAAAACGAAATAAGTTGTGCAATCAATGCCCAAATATTTGGAAACAATTTATTTGTTATATCTTCTCCACTTATTGGTTCACAACTCGTTAAAAATGATAAACTAAAAAGAATAATTCCAAAAATAGATATGTTTTTGAATATTCTTTTGTTCATATACTTTCCTTTTTATTAAGCAACAAATAACATTAAGATAATAGCTAAAAGTGCATAAATTGCTGTTGTTTCAGCAAGAGCACAAGCAACGATCATACCTGTTCTTAACTTAGAATACATTTCTGGATTTCTTGACATACCTTCAAGAGTTTTACCTCCGATATATCCTTCACCAATTCCAGAAAATCCCATACCAATACAGGCTAAACCAATACCAATGAAAACCATACCATTGGATGAAGCGCCGTTTGATGCGCTTAAAACGTTAATAATATTTGCAAGATTCATCAATAAATTCATACTGTTTCCTCCTTATTGATTTTGAACTCTTTCTAATATTTGTTCACCATCCTCTTCGTTTTGTTCTTGATAAATATTAATCATCGTTAACATTACAAAGACAAGGGTTTGAATAAAACCACTGAACAAATCAAAATAAGCGTGTAATATTGGGGTTCCTACCCAACTTAAAAGCAATCCTTCAGGCCCTAAAACTCCAAAACCTGTTGTTAAATCTGTTTGTAACAAGATTGCTGAAGATAAATTTTCTAATCCATAATAAACTAAAGACATTAAGCAATATCCAGATATTGCATTACCAAACATACGTAAGCTCATTGATAATAAAGGAGCCCACATTGTTACTAAATTAACTGGTAAAAATACAGGAATTGGGTCGATATATCTTTTAAAATATTTCCATTTATTAGTTTTAACTGCTTGTACATGAATCATTACAAAAGTAATTAAAGATAAAGTGAAAGGAATACCAAAATAAGTCATCGGAGAAGATAAACCTGTTAATCCAAAAATAAAGGCTAAAAATACATAAGCAAATAAAGGGACAATATAAGCGCTAAATCCTCTATTTCTTTCCCCCATTATTCCAACTGTTAAATCTTCAGCTTTTTCTACACCAATACAAGCAATATTGAATATTCCTTTTGGAGAAAGGAGTGGGTTTTTAATATATTTTTTGCTAGAAATATATACTGCAATACTTAAGATAATTAATAAAACAATTATTAAAATAGATGAAAAAACTTCAGGAACAAATACTGAATCAAAGTCAAATGAAACCATACCTTCAAGTTGCTCTTTCATTCTTTATTGCTCCCAAAATAAAAACTAATTAACGATATTCCTAAAGGAATAAAACTTATTAATGAAAATAATATACGGTATTTCCCAATCGAATCTAAACTTGGATTAGGAACAAAAAACAAAATTAATGCTGGAACAACAATAGCAAGGCAAGTAAATAAACCTCTAAAAGCAATTAAAAGGTACATTCTTAAAGTATTGTTTTCACCTTCTTTTGGAGGTCTAGCATTAAAATAGAAACAAACAAGAAGATGACAAAAACCAAATACACTAGAAATTCCTAAAATCATAACAAATTCCCAAATTGAAAAAAAGAGCCCTATTAAACCTAAAAGAGTTAATAAGACATAAATACTAGCAGTAAATACTAAATAACTTTTCTTAGTTTTAAGCATTCTTTTTCTTTCCTTTTGGTTTTATATCAATTTTGGAAACATCTATAACTTTATTTTGATCGTTTAGAATATTTAATTGTTTAACACCTAAACTTATTTTTTCTTCAACTAATAAATCAAACAATCTTTCGTTTATATCATATATTACATCCCAATATATTTCGGTTGGTACATAACATCTTAAACTTACTGTAAATATATTCTCGTTTACTCCACTAATTACAACATTTGGAGCAGGATCTAGTAAAATTCTTTTATCATTAGAAGCTAATTTATATAGTATTTCCTTACATTTTTCTTTATTTCCATCTAAATTAATTCCAACATTTACAACTAATCTTCTTGTTGGATTTGATGAATAATTGATAATGTTGCTATTTGTAATATTTTTGTTAGGAACTATAACTCTTTGATTGTCAAATGTTTCTAAAATAGTAGTTAATAACTTAACATCAATAATTGTTCCTTCACAATTTTGATCAACAAAAACAACATAATCTCCACTAATAAAAGGTTTATTTGAAAGAATAATAATTCCACTTGCAAAATTACTAACCACATCTTGAAGAGAAAGACCAATAGCTAAAATTGCAGAAGAAAGAATTGTTGAGAATCCATTTAATTTAATACCAAGTAAAGCCATAAATAAAACAAATAACAAGATATATAAAGTGACTTTTAAAGTGTTTAAGGCAAATGTTTTAACTGTTTTATCTTTTACGAATGTTTTCTTGCCCATTTTTAATGCTTTTCTTAATAATCTCATCAACAATTTAATGAGCAAAACACCAATAACTAATATAACAATTGCTGTAGCAAAAGAAGCAATGTAAGGAATCTTTGGTTCAGCTTCTGTACCTGTTCCAAACCAAAAATCATAGAGTTGAACACCTATCTCTTCAAAGAATTTACCAACGTTACTCCAAAATTGATTCCATCCATTCATATTACATATATTTTACTATCATTGTTTTACTTTTTAAAGTAAAACCGGTCTATAAAAATTAACAAAACATAGCTCTAAAATATTTAATAAAACTTTTAAAAATCATAAATTTATAATATAGTATATTTACTAAACGAAAGGACTTATAAATTAATAAAATTTATAATTGGTAAAACATATGAGTTTTGACATTATTTTGAATAACGAAAAGAAAACTATCGAAAAAAAGATTAAATTACTTGATTTAACAAATGGAAATACCGACTATATTTGTGCTTTAGTTAATGGTCGTATTAGAGAACTTGAATATGAAGTTTATTATCCAGCCACTATTACTTTTTTAACCGTTAAAGATCATGATGCTATGGGAATTTATGAAAGAGGAATTAGATTCATTTTTGCTATGGCCACTCACCTTCTTTATCCTAATTTAAAATTTAAATTAACTTATTCTGTTTCAAGAAGCATTTTTGCTCAAGTTGTTGAAGGAAAAACAAGATTTATTAGCCTTGAAATGACTAGAAATATTGAAGCTAAAATGAGACAAATTGTTAATTCAGATTTAAAATTTGAAAGATTAATATTAACCAACAAAGATGCAAGTAAACTTTATAAGAAACACAAATTACTTGATAAGGATAAAATTTTAAAATACCGTCCAGAAAAAACTGTTCACTTATATTCTTGTGATGGTTATTTTAACTACATGTATGGAAAAATGGTTCCATCTACATGTTATTTAAAAGATTTTAGATTATCTCAATATAGTCATGGCTTAATTATTCAATATCCTCGTAGCGAATACGATGGAAAAATCCCACCATTTAGTGATGAACCAACATTTAGAGATACTTTAATTCATGCTCAAGAATGGGGACATACATGTAATTTAAACTTTGTCGCAGGAATTAATGAACATATTCCTAATACTGAAGCTGTTGAATTAATTAATATGTGTGAAAATAGACATAACAGAATGTTATGTGAACTTGGTGAAAAAATTGAAGATAATATCAAAGATATTAAATTAATTTGTATCGCTGGACCTTCAAGCAGCGGTAAAACTACTTTTGCTGATCGTTTAACTGTTGAACTTATTTCTAGAGGTATCAATCCAGTAAGAATTTCTTTAGATGATTACTATAAAAAGAGAGAATATGTTCCTAAAGATGAAAATGGAGATTACGATTTCGAAAGTATTGAAGCTTTAGATGTTGATTTATTTAATGAAAATATTTTAGACCTTTTAGAAGGTAAAGAAGTTGTTGTTCCAACATTCTCTTTTAAGAAAAACGAGCGCGAATTTGTAAGGAAAATCAAAATTGGACCTAAAGATCCTATAATTGTTGAAGGTATTCATGCTTTAAGCGAAGATATGACCAGATCTATTCCAAAATACTTAAAATTTAAAATTTATATTTCTCCTCAAGCTCAAATTAACATCGATAACGAGAACCCAATTTCTTTAACTGATATTAGATTGATTAGAAGAATGGTTAGAGACTACAAATATAGAGGTGCTAGTGCTGAAGAAACATTTAAAATGTGGCCTAGTGTAAGAAAAGGTGAGTTTAAATGGATTTATAAAACACAAGAATACGCTAATTACGTCTTTGATTCTTTCTTAAATTATGAATTATGTGTCATGAAAAAGTATGCTCTTCCTATTTTAAATAAAATTGATAGGGATGGAGAATTTGGGCCTGATGCAGAAAGATTAATTAAGTTATTAAAGTACTTTGTTGATATCGATGAAAAATGGATTCCATGTAATTCTTTATTAAAAGAATTTATTGGAGGAAGTTGTTATAGAGATTCAGCTCCAATTATTAAATAATAAATAGTTCATAAGCACATGCTTATGAACTATTTTTTTAAAAAACAAGTAGGATTTAATATGGTTTTTTAATTCTTTGGATTTTTAAACATGTTTTGAATATAGACATAAACTACATTTAATTCTGTTAAATATAGTTTTCTTAATTCCCTATATTTATTTAATTCAGCTTCATTAACATAACTTGAATAAAGGGTGGTAAATATCGTTTCTAATCTAAAGAAAGTCTCATATAAATTTAAAATTGTAAGATTAAAGAAATAATCTCTCCTACTATATAAAAGTAAAGGTGAACTATGAGCAATTTCACTAGCTGTTTCGTATACTTTTGAATATTGACTTAAACCAGCAACTTTTTCTACACCATCTCTAAAATTTAATTTGAAATCCTCATTTAAATTGATGTTTGGCACTCCAAAAAGATAACCATATTCAATATATTTTTTCATATCTTTGCTCTTTAATTGATGATCTTTCATTTCTTCTTTAATTTGAATAAAAATCTTATCAGTTTCTTCTTTTGAAGGTATTTGATTTCTATAAGCAAGAGCATATGTAATATGCTTAAAATATAATTTAAATAATTCGTTAGGATACTTTACTAAACAAATAAGGATGCATTCATTTTCATGAAGTGTACGCCATGTTGAGAAAGCTTCAGTTTCAAATCCATCAATTAACAAAGAAACGATGCACTTAATCATTTTAAAAGCTTTTTCTAACATTTCTTTTACTAATTGATTAGGTTTATTGTCCCTTGTATCAATATAATTTAAGCTCCTTAATATAAAATTAGAATATAGTTCAATTGTTGAAATAGCTGGATTAAATCTATTTAAAAAAGCTCCACTTTTATAATTTAATTGTTCATTTGTAATATATTTATCTGCTACAATAGAAGCAATTTTATTAAAGAATTCATCTTCTTCTTTTCTTAAATTAGCATTAGATGTAGTTTTAAAAGCAAAAACAGTTTCGTTTATTGCGTAAAATATTAAAACAATATGATTTACTGGAGTAAATTTGTTTAATGTATTTAAATTAGATACATCTTCAATTGCACTACAGCTAACGTCATAAACATCATATAAAAAATCAATATCAAGATCTGAAGGCAACTTAAGATCTTCAATAATTTTATCAAATACTTTTCTATCTAATGGTGTAACTTTCATAGTTCTTATATTTTAATATATTTATTCAACTTTTAATATGTGATTTTGAGTTATTGAATATAAATAAGTATGAACCTTTAATTTAAAGGTCTTTTCGATATAGTTTTTATAAATATTTAATTGCTTTAAATATGCTTCATCATCAATGTTTTTAAGTTTATAATCGATAATATCAACATATGTTGGATATACAATCATTAAGTCAATAATACCATTTATATTATTTTCTTTATCGAAGAACTCATATTCTTTATACACTGCCCCTTCACTTAAAACTTTTTTAATAATATTTAGATTTAAGAAATTAGATAAATATTTCTTTTCTTTTTCATCTTTAGTAATACTTAAATCTGGATTTTTTAGATCTAAGCATTCAAAAAGTAAATGCATATGAGTTCCAAACGATAATTTCTCTTCATCTATAGTTGTAGAAGATATTTTGCTAGCTCTTACTTTATTTATTGCTTCATAATTAACATTTAATTCTTTTATCTTTAATTGTTCTACTTTTTCTTCTATTTCTTTATCACTTTCATCTTCTTCTTCATCATAATTTATATTTTTAATATCTATATATTTAGTATCTGGTTCATAAAAATTAAAGAATTCAATGTACTTTGTACAATCATAAAACTCTTTTACTTTTATTTCTTTCATATCTGGATGAACAATATAACCTAAATCAACAGGTCTAGTTAATGCTACATAAAGCAATCTAACTTTTTCATTAACACTATTTTCAACATCCTCATCTTTAAAATAATGTTTAAAGAACGAAGCTCCATTAAGTGCTTTTTCATTTAAGTAATATCCGTTTTTATTAGAAATATAAAATTTATTTGTATCAGATTGTGATTTACCATTAAATCCTACGAAATAAATAATTCTATATTCAAGTCCTTTAGATTTATGAATAGTTTGAAGTTTAACAGCATCATTTGAATCAGCTTTAATTTTAACTTCTAATTTCAATTTGTAATCATTAATATATTCAAAATATGTAACAACATCTTCTAATGTAAAATTTAAAGAGGACATAGTAACCAATTTATCATATAAGAAATTTAATTTAGTAAGATAATTTAATCCATTACCTAATAAAGTAACTTTATCAATTAAATCTACTTCTTTATAGATTAAATCAATCCCTTTAATTAAGGTTAATGAATAAACTTTTTTAGCTAATTTTTCAAAATATTTATATTCATCACTACTTTTATAATCTTTTAATAAAGAATAAATTTTATTATCTTTATAACTATATAAGAACGATCTTAAAACAGATACAAAATAGAATTTAATATTGGTTTCATCATTATTATTGATAGCATTTAATAAGCTAAATAATGAGGAAATAGATTGAATAACAGTATCAGTTTTTATTTCTAAATCTTTATCAACATTTAAAGGAATTCCAAATTCACCAAATTTCTTTCTAAAAGTATCAAACCATGTTGAAGTAGGAGCTAATATTGCAAAATCAGAATATTTAACATCATTGATACAAAGTCTGCCATCTTTATCTACACTAACAATTTTATATTTATTCATTATCTTTTCTTTAATATCATCAATAACCATTAAAGCACTAGAAATAGCTTCGTTCTCTTCACTTTTTTCATTTAATTTTAAATATGAAAAACCATATTGATTATTACTAAATTTATTAGTATTTAGCATGTTATTTCCAGAAGTAATTAAATGATTTTTAGAATATTCAATTCCGCCTCTTTCTTCATTCATTAATCTAGAAAACAATTTATTTACATAATCCGTTACTTCTTCTCTTGAACGATAATTAGTATTCATATTAATGACTTCATCTTTTTTACATTCATCAAAACGTTTATAAAATTTTAAGAAAATATCTGGATTAGCACCTCTAAAACGATAAATTGCTTGCTTTACATCACCTACTAAAAATAAATTATCTTTTTCAAATGAAGATATAAAAGCATCTTGATTGTCGCTTGTATCTTGGAATTCATCAATCATAATAATATCGAATTTCTTTTTTAAATCTTCCCTAATATCTTCATATTTTGTTACTAAATTATTAGTAATTATTTCAATATCACTAAATTCAAAAATTCCATTTTTAACTTTATATTCATATGTTAAATCATATGTTTTTTTGATTAAGCTTAATAAATATGGCATTAATGTTTCATATTCAGGATATAAATCTAATATGAAATCTACATCCAATCCTTTATATTCTTTAATTTTCTCATAATAATACTTAATCTTTTCATGATTAAACTTATCATTTTCATCTTTAAATGAAGGAGATATTCTAACAGGAGACAATCCATTAACAAAATCTTTTACTGTTTTAGCATTAAATATTTTTCCAAAATAAGTAAGTTCTTTTTCCTTAGCTTCAAAAGATAAATTTTCAAAATATTTTTTCATCTCTTTTTGATAAAAAATAAATTTTGCTAAAAGATCATTTAAAATACCTTCAAAAAAATTCTTAGTTAAAAACTTATTTGAATACTCGCTATAAAATTTTTCTTTATCAAAGTTTTTTGAATATTGAATATAACCATTAAAAATAAAATCTTCTAAAGGTTTTAAGCTTGTTGAACAATATTTTTCAATAAATAATTTTAATTCAGGATTTTTATATATTCTTACTTCATCTTCAATTATTTTTTGAATAATTTGATGAACTTTAACACCAATAATATCTTGTGAAGCAATACTTACATCGGCTCTAATATTTTCTTTATAACCATATTGCTTTAACAAAGACAACCTAAATGAATCATATGTTTGAATATTAGCCATATCGACGGAAGCGATAATATCATATGCTTTTCTTTCAAAAAGAGCTTTCTTTATTCTATTTTTCATTTCTTTTGCTGCAGCTTCAGTAAAAGTCAGAATTAAAAACTTTGAAATAGGTATTTTATCTTCTATCAACTGACGAACAATTCTTAATGTTAAAACAAAAGTTTTTCCACTTCCTGCTCCAGCACTAATTAAAAGATTTTTAATAGGAGCAAAAACAGATTCTTTTTGTTCAGCGTTTAATTTTTCTAAACCATCCATACTATTTCTCCTTTATTAATAATCTTTTATCTTTATCTTTAACAAAGCAAATACATTTAAATTTGCAATACTTACATGCAACTTCATCTGAAGGAGTAAAGCAAGGAGAAATATTAAAATTAAATTGTTTTATATTTGAAATAGCATCTTTAATCTTAGCTTCAAATTTTTTGTTATATTCATCTATTTCTTCTCTTGTTAAAAATAACTTTTCATTAAGATCTTTACTAAATTTTCCTTTAGTTAGTTTTAAATCACTAATAAACAATGATTTTTCATTAAATTTATAAGAATCATCAAAAGAATCTATAACATCGATTTCATCTAAAATTCTACCTTGTAATTTAAAGTTATCTTTATATAAAGAATTTATTCCTTCATAAGTATCCTTAAAATTTATAGGTTGAATAAATAAACCAGCAATATTATCTTTATTAGATAAATTACTATTTTTAATTAAATAAACATATGAAGGAAGTTGTAAACCTAAGCTATTATTAAAATTTCCTTCATTAAATGGGGTATATTCTCCACTCTTATAATCAATAATAAATAAATTTTTATTATCAGTTTCTACAATTGAATCGACTTTTCCTTTAAATATATCTTTTGAATCCAAAACAACTTCAAAATCCTTTTCTGATTCAGTTTTAGTTATATTTTTAGAAGAAACTCTATCTAAAATAATCCTATGACAATAATCAAGATGACGAATAAAACGATGTAATAATATTTCTTCTTCATCTTTAAATTCGTATTTAGGCAAATATTTTTTAACACTTTCATTAAAATCAAAATCTTTTTTATAAATGTTTTTTAAAACTTCATGAGCAAAATTACCTGCTTTTGTAGAAAAAGTATCTTCAAAAGAATCAATTTTTAAAATGTATTTTAAATAATATTTAAATGGACATTCAAAATATTCATTTAAACTTGAATAAGAATATTTTAAATCAAATGGTGTTTCTTCTTTGATTCTATTATAAGTGTTATCAAAAGATTCTAACTCTTTAAAATATTCTTTATAAACTTTGTTGTAATCACTATTTATATAGAAATTTTGAAATACTTGATTTTCTTTTGAATAAAAAAGCTTAGCAATTTTAGACGAATATTCTTCTAAAATTAATGAAGGTTTTTCCTTTTTAATATCTAGTTCATTTAATAAGAAAGAAGAAACTACCTTACCTTTTTCATCAAAACTAAATGATGAAATAGAAACTAAATTTGAAAATTGTAAAAATAAAGCAGCTATTTCCTTATTTAATCTATTAATTTCATAAGTAGATGTTAATCCTAACTCCATTTTAGTTTCTTCATCACACATCTCTTTATTTACATAAACATTAGGATAAAAATCACTAGTACAATTTGAAAGAATATAAGTTTTAGATGGATCAAAATCTAAATTAGAAGTGTATTTAATTTCGTGTGTAAAATGTTCCTTATTTAAGGTTTGTTTTTTTAATATTCTTCTTAAAATTGAAGCTTTATCTTTTAAATTATCAAAATAAAAGTAAGTATTAAGTTCTTTTAAAATTTCTTTAATTTCTTCATCTAAAATATATTTTTCTACATTATTTAAAAATGAATCGTTATCAATGTTTATTATTAAATCATTAACACATTTTAAATCGATTAAACTATCTGATTCATAATCAAATTTAAGATTATATTCTTTACTAAATAATTTTAAATAAAATAATAAGTCACTATTTCCTACTAATGTAATGTCTTTATTTTGTTCTAATAAATTAGCACATAAATTCAAATTATAATGAAGCTCATCTTCTTTAGTTTCAAAAGTCAAAAACCCTATGTTTTCTAAGCTGTTTTTACTAATTGGAAGAATGTCTAAAGAAAAATATTGAGCATTGTTAACATTTAATTGTTCAAGTATTCTAACTATTTCAATATCATTTTCACTATATCCAATAATAACAACTTTTTTATTTATAAATAAATTTTTAAATAGAGGATCAACTTTTACTAATTTTGCTTCATCAAGTAACAATTTAAGTTCAAACAATTTATCAATAACAGTTCCTAATTTTCCTTCTTCTTGTCTTTTAAAATAAACTTCCTCGATTAGAGCATTAGAAAAATAATAATCTAAAAAAGAATCAATAAAATCATATGTATAAGAAGTCTTATTTAATAAAAACCCTATGATTTCCTCACTCTTTTTTCCATATAACTCCTTTTTTAAATCTTCTTTTGTATATACTTTAAAATTTAATTTAAAATTATTGATCTTATAGTTTCTTAAAAAAGATTTGAAATTTGAAGGAATAATAACAATTGAATTATCTATAATTTCATTAAAATCCATTATTTAAAAACCCTTGTTGCTTCGATAGCTTTTTTCCGTTTTTTATCAATTTCTTTTCTACATTCCTCGTCCATATTTGGGTAGAATTCCTTGCTTATTTTATGAATCTTTTTAATATCTTCTAAATCCTTAAAATATCCACTACCTAAACCAGCTAAATAAGCAACACCTAAAGAAGTTGTTTCTAAACATTCTGGTAAAACAATTTTAGAATTTAAAATATTAGCTTGATATTGCATTAAATAATCGTTAGCAGTTGCTCCGCCATCAACTTTTAAAGTAGTCAATTTAATCTTTGTTTCTTCTTCAATTGTTTTAATGACATCTTTTGTTTGAAGAGCTATTGAATTTAATACAGCTTGAATAAAATGTTCTTTTGTTGTCCCTCTATTTAAACCGAAAACAGCACCTCTACAAGCATCGTCCCAATATGGAGCGCCTAAACCAACAAAAGCAGGAACAACATAAACTCCCCCGCTATCTTTAACTCTATCAGCATACTTTTCACTTTCAGCCGCACTATTTATCATTCTTAAGGAATCTCTCAACCATTGAATAGAAGCTCCACCAATAAAAACACTACCTTCAAGAGCATAATTAACACTCCCATCAGCTGTTGCAATAATTGTAGTAATTAATCCTTTTGATGAAAGAATAGGTTTTGAACCAATGTTCATTAACATAAAACAACCAGTTCCATATGTATTTTTACTATCTCCACTTTCAAAACAATTTTGACCAAATAATGCAGCTTGTTGATCTCCAGCAACTCCATAAATCTTTAACTTTTTACTTAAAAAAGAAGCAGTACCAAATAAAGATCTAGAAGGCTGAACTTTAGGTAACATCTTTAAAGGAATATTAAATAACTTTAGTAATTCCTTATCATATTCAAGAGTATTTATATTAAATAACATAGTCCTTGAAGCGTTAGTATAATCTGTTTTAAATATTTTTTTATTTGATAATTTATACATTAACCATGTATCAATCGTTCCAAACAAGATTTCACCTTTTTTAGCTCTTTCATACCCGTTTTCAATCCTATCTAAAATAAATCTAATCTTAGAAGCACTAAAATAAGGATTAATAATTAATCCAGTTTTTTCATGAACCATGCTTTCATATGGTTTCCGTGATTCACAAATTTCAACAGTTTGACGAGATTGCCAAACAATTGCGTTATATAAAGGCATACCTGTTTCTTTATCAAAAACAACAGTTGTTTCTCTTTGGTTTGTAATACCCATCGAATCAATTTCATCGTAGGTAATATTCATTTTGGTTAAACAATCATTTATTACATTTACAACACTAAGAAAAATATCAAGAGCATCTTGTTCGACCCATCCATCATAAGGATATAAACATGCGACTTCTTGTTGAGATTTAAATACTAATTTACCTTCTTTATTATATAAAAGGGCTCTGGTTGATGTTGTACCTTGATCGATACTAAGAATATATTTCATCTTAACTCCTCTCTTAGATTTATAAACTTTTTAAATACATCTGCTCTTCGATTTTCTTGGATTTTTTTAAAGTTATTAGCATATAGTTTTAAGAATTCTTTAATTAATTCTTCCATTTCTTTAGCTTGTTCTGGATTGTCTTTTTTATAGACACTTAATCCTCGAACAATATTTTTTAAAGCAGATTCATAAATTGCAATAACATCTTTTACTTTATTTATTTTAACAATTTCAAATATTGCTTCCTTAATGTCTTTAACTTTATCAATTCCAATTTGTTCAATAAACTCATTTAAACTAACTTTTAAAGTTTCACTATAAATTGTTAACTCTTTCATTTTAGCTAAAGTTTGATAATTATTGAAAAAATCAAATTGCCAAGTTAACATATCATGACCATTAACATTAGCTTGACTTGTTTTGCAAATAATTAACTCACTTGGATCATTTAATAATATACCTACTACATCATCATGAGGAACAATTTTAACGAGCTTATCTTTATGCTTATTATATAATTCACTAGTATCAAACTTAAATCCAGGACCATCAAGATTATAAACTTTATTAACCATTTCCTGGACATTTATATCATTGTAATAGTAAGCAAAATAGGCTAGATTTCCGCCTTTTGAATGACCTAATACATTTACTGGTCTTTTTAAAATATTAACCATTTTAAAAAGATAATTTTTAGCTTCTTCTTGAGAAGGAATAACATCTTTTAAAACAAGATCAAAATCTTCTTTCCGACCAATTACACTTCTATCTGTACCTCTAAATGTTACAAAGACTCTATCATCAATTAAAAACGTTAATCCAAAAAATTGAATTTCATTTCTATTACTTTTATTTTCTTCAAAAAATCCAAGTTCAACATCATCATATCTTGAACTCTTATTAAATAAATTTAAAAAAGCTAAAAATTCTTCAGGTTTAAAGAAATTTTCAGTAATCTTTCTTTTTGTGTTTTCTTTCATGAAATCACGAATCTTAGTAAAAGAATTATACAAGTTCTTTGTTTTGGTAATTTTTGAACTTTCAAAATTACAATAAGAAAGAAGACCTAAAACAATTAAATCAGCTTCACAAAAAGGAAGTAAATTAAAACTTTTATTCCCGTTTTTATTTAAAAATCCGATAATAGATGCCATCAATCTTGCTCCTTAGTAGCAATAATATCAACACCTAAAGATAAAACATCTTTTATTAAAACTTGATTCATTTTTATAGGTAAATCCACACTAATTTTATTAATTTCATCCATTACTAAAAAGATTTTTTCTTTAGGAATTGGACCACTTGTTTTACAAGGAAGAACATTAATTTTACTTGAGTTAACTTTAAAAGTAGAAGTTACAACTCTTTTAGGAGCAACAGCTTCTTGAAGACCATATTCTTTTCCTCTTAAACATGAAAACCCACTAATCTCTCCATCTTTATACAAAAGATGACAACCTCTAGGACAACAAATACAAATCATTTCTTTTTCCATATTATTTTGTCTCCTCAATTAAGAAATCAATTTCTTCATATTCTAAAAAATTAATATTTTTTAAGCTAACTTTCACCATCTCACTAGGCACTAAATCAAATTTAGTAATTTTTTTAATTAATTTTTCACCATCTTTAATGAAAATAGTGGCTTTTTGCATAGGTTTTTTAACTCTAAACGAGAAAGTTACTTCTTCTAAATTAGAGTAAATTTTAATCATATTTGGTAATAAATAAGATACATTATCAAGGGCGTTTGTATATATAGTTTTATTTAATTTCCCTCTTCTATTTAAGATATAATCAGCTGCACATTTACCAGCTTTAGCGCTTTCTTCACTAACAAAATCAACTAAATCATGAACATGAAGAACATTACCACAAGAGAAAACACCTTCTAATGTAGTTTCTAAATTTTGATCTACAAAAGCACCTTTAGTTTTAACATATTGACTTGCACCGGCATTAAAAATTAAAGGAGAAAATGGGTAAAGACCAACACTTAATAATAAAGTGTCGCATTCAATTCTCTTTTTGGTAGATAAAATTGGTTTTAAGTTTTCATCAACATCACAAGTTTCAATAGCTTCTAACCTTTCTTTTCCAATTATTTTAGTAACTGTATTACTTAAATGTAATGGGATATCATAATCATTTAAACATTGAACGATATTTCTATTTAATCCGTTTGAATATGGCATCAATTCACTAACTCCAATAACTTTAGCACCTTCTAAAGTCATGCGGCGAGCCATAATTAATCCAATATCACCACTTCCTAAAATATATACTTTTTTACCGACTAAATATCCATCAATATTAAGATATTTTTGAGCTAAACCAGCAGTAAATACGCCATTAGGTCTATCTCCAGGAATCATAATTTGACCATAAGTTCTTTCATTACATCCACAAGCATTAACAATAGCTTTAGCTTTAATATTTGTGATTCCATACTTAGGAGAAGAAATTGTAACAACTTTTGAAGGAGAAACTCCAATTACTAAAGTATCTAATAAGCATTCAATATTTCTTTTCTTTACTTCTTCAATATATCTAAAAGCATATTCAGGTCCAGTTAGTTCTTCTTTAAAGGTGTGTAATCCAAAACCATTATGAATACATTGATTCAAAATACCCCCTAATTCCTTATTCTTTTCAATTAAAAGGATACTTTTAACTCCATTATCAAAAGCACTAATAGCACTTGCTAATCCAGCGCTTCCTCCACCAATTACAATTAAATCGTACTCGCTATTCATCTTTTTTACCCTTCAAACTAACTTTTAAAATATTAGTATCTTGTTCACTATAATTGATTTTATCAATACTAGTATTTAATTCCCTTGCAAGAATTTTAACGACTTCTTCTTGGCAGAATGTTCCTTGACATTTTCCAAAACCAGCTCTAACTCTCTTTTTAACGCCTTTTACAGTTGTAGCTCCACAATTTCTATGGATACAATCAATGATCTCGCCTTCACTTACTTTTTCACAACGACAAATAATCCTTCCGAAAGATTCATCAGTTTTTATCAATTCATTAATACCACTAATTCCTAAATTTTTCATTGATTTATGTTTTCTAATGTAAGGATTATATGAATCATTTTTCTTTAAACCTAATCTTTTAGCTACTAATTCACTAACATATTCTCCAATAGCAGGAGAAGAAGCTAATCCTGGAGACATAATACCTCCAACTTCAAAGAAACCTTTAAAGTTAGAAGATTCTTCAATAATAAAATCATTGATACTAGAATTTGCTCTAACACCAGCAAATTGCCTAACAACATTAATGTAGGGAATATTTTTAATTAATTTTTTTGCACTTTCTTTTAAACTATCAAAAGTTTCACTATCAGTAGAAGTATCATTGATTGTTGTTTCATCATTTGATGGACCAATAATATAATTGAAACTAGTTGTAGGAGAGATTAAAACACCTTTTCCAACCTTTGTTGGACACATAAATAAAGTATGTTTAACAAAATTAGCGTTAAAGTGATCTAAAAGAATATATTCTCCTTTTCTATAAATAATTTTATAGTTAGGTTCTTCTAATAAACCATGTATTTTATCACTCATTTGTCCACTAGCATTAACAACTGTTTTTGTTATTAATTCCTCACTATTTTTTAAAATAACATGATACAAATTATCGATATATTTAATATCTACTACTTCGCTATTTAATCTAAGTTTAACCCCATTATCCATAGCGTTTTCGATATAACCAACATTAAGCAAAAATGGATTAATAATTCCAGAAGTTGGACAAAGAAGAGCTTTTTTTGCTTCTGAAGAAATATTTGGTTCTATTTTTTGAAGTTCATCTGCATCTATTATTCTGCATTCAACATTATTTTCATGACTTCTTTTTTCAAGTTCATTTAATGTTTCGACTTCTTCATCATTAAAAGCAACAGTTAAAGAACCATTTCTAATAAAAGGAACATCAAGTTCTTCACTAACTTGACTCATCATTTTATTTCCTAAAACGTTAAATTTAGCTTTTAAAGTATTTGGTTTTGGATCATATCCACTATGCACGATACTAGAATTAGCACTACTCGTTTCTTCCCCAACATCATTATGTCTTTCTAAAACAAGGATATTACCTTTATATCTAGATAGATATCTACTAACACTAGCTCCAATTAAGCCACATCCAATGATAATACAATCAAAAACCATATGATTTACCTATTATTTTTCTCTATTGATAGATTTTTCTTTAATAAATTTTTCACCATTAAAACGTTTATGTAATTTATTTAAATTATATTCTGCTACTTCTTCAAGGGTAATTCCTAATCCGCTAGCAGTTTCGGCAATGTACCACAAGACATCACCAAGCTCATCTTTAAGATGTTCTTTATCTAGTTCATGACCTTGATATTTATATTTTTTAACAATATCGCAACATTCTCCAGCTTCTCCAGCAAGTCCAAGAACACCATTGGTGATCATATCTTTTTTGCCTTCCTCACTTATTAAGTTATAGGCATGTTTTTGATATTCGTTAAATGTAATTTTTTCTTTTTCCATATTTTTTACCTACTCAATTTTTTCAAAATCGCTTGCAGGATGTTTACATAATGGACAAATAAAGTCTGCTGGAAGATTTTCTCCTTCATAGATATATCCACAAATCTTACAAATCCATCCTACTTTTTTTCTTTCTCCTCTTTGTTTTTGAGGTTTAATATTTTTTTGATAATAATCATAACTTAAACTCTCTTCATTACTTAATGTTTTTGATTCAACAATTTCACAAATAAAGCCGTAATGACTATTTAAATCTATTACTTCTTTAACTTTAAGAGCAAAATAAGCATTTGTATATTTGGTTAAATAAACTATGCCATTCTTACTTCTTGAAACTGTATTATATCCTTCAAATTTATTACTATCTCTTCCACTAGCAAATCCAAATCTCTTAATTAAAGTAAATGGAGTATGTTTTGTTAAGCAATTTAAATTCATTTCTTTAGTTCTTAAGATTGTTTCTGTTGAATAGTTAGCTTTATTTAAAGAAACAAAGATTGTGTTAGGATTACTTGCAACTTGGTTAATTGAATTGACAATACATCCATTATCTTTTGTTCCGTCATTTGTAGTAACAACATATAATCCATATCCAATATTAAATAAAGGATTCTTTTCTCTTAAATCAATCTTTGGGAAATCAATAGCAATTTCTTTAGCTAAAGCTTCAACTTGTTCAGCTTGAGAATCTTTTATTCTTGAATTAATAGTAAATGAACTCGAAAGAATAGTCATATTCTTCATAGAAGAAAAAATTTCTTTAATTAATTTTCCACTATTTGGAGCCCATGAACCATTTTCAACAATTGCTACAGTTCTATTTTGTAAATTATGATATTTTAAATCGAGTAAAAATTCTTCCATTGGTGTAAATATACCCATGTTATAGGTTGAAGAACAAATAACAAAGTGTGAATATTTAAATGCTTCAGCTACTAAATAAGATTTATCTGTTTTACTAGCATCATACATTTTAATATTTTTAATTCCTTCAAGAGCTAAAGAATCAG
>JAEDIE010000020.1 GCA_016296775.1 Bacilli bacterium
TGTTAGATGATATGCATTATTTGATGAGACAATTAAATCAATGAAATCAACATTTTTAAAAAAGCGTGTTGTTCAGATAGTTTTTTCTTATTGGTATTCTATATTTGTCAAAGGACAAGGAGGATACAAAATGGAAAATTTAGACAAAGTATACGCAAAGCGTATTGCTGAAGAATACGCACCAAAAACAACTACAAAGGTTGTTAGATTAAAGAAATTAGATCAAAAAGTAAAAAGACCTGCAAAGATTTTTGCTTTTACATTTGGAATTATTTGTGCATTAATTGCAGGAACAGGAATGAGCATGATAATGACAGATTTTGGACTAAATGATACAATTGGATTAGTAATAGGTGTAATTCTTGGTGTTGTAGGATTTATTGGATGTGGTATTAATTATCTAGCTTATTTAAAAATTTTAAAATCAAGAAAAGAAAAATTTGCGTTTGAAATTACAGAATTAGCAAAAGAAATCTCTGAAGAGTAGAAAGAGGGTGCATCAAACATGAATAAAAATGAAAGTAAATATTTTAATACTGCTAAAAAAATGAATGATGCACTCATTGCTCTTTTAGAAACGAAAGAATTTGAATATATTACAATCAAAGAAATATGTCAAGTTGCCAATGTGAATAGAACAACATTTTATTTACATTATTCAAATATGAATGATTTATTAGAAGAAACTATACAATCATTAAACCAATCATTTAATTCCCATTTTATAACAAAAGAAAATGAAAATACCATTGTTATAAAGGATAAATTAGAAGATTTGGTACTAATTAATGATGATAATTTAATACCATATTTAAATTTTATTAAAGAAAATAAAAATATATATAAAGTTGTGAAAACTCATCCAGAGCTATTTAATGCAAGCAAAACCTATAATCAAATGTTTAATAATCTATTTGTACCTATTATGAGTAGATTTGGTCTTGATGCAAAATGGCATAAATATTTAATGGATTTTTATATCAATGGCATTACTTCGATAGTATTAGACTGGGTATATGATGATTGTAAAATTTCAATTCAAGAAGTCTCTGAATTTATAAAAGGATTAATAGTTAAAAATGATTAAAGAATTATTTTTAAGGATTAAAAACAACTACAATAAGAAAACAGTTATTTTTGCATTCTTATCTGTTTTAGCTCTTATCGGTTTTACAGTTTATAACGGGATATTTGGATTTTTATACAATTCAATATGGCATATTTGTATTTTTGCTTATTATGTATTTTTGCTTCTTATTAAAGGGATATTGATTTTTGGAATATCATACAAAAAAATAAGAGACAAGCAGCTTTTGGTAGTTTACATAACATTCATAATTCTTATTTTAATGACTATTGCTATGATAGCTCCTGCAGTTTTGTTAATACTTGATAAAAGATCATATAATTGGGGATTAATTCCTTCAATTGCTTTAGCTTCATATACAACATATAGTGTTACAATGTCTATTATTAACATGAGAAAAGCAAAGAATAATGATAGCCCAGTAATTAAACAAATTAGATTGGTAAACATAGTAAATACACTAATGTCAGTATTGGTTCTTCAAAATACCTTAATACTTGCTAATGGTGGATATACAGAAGATATGAGAAAACTCTCTGTTGCTACAAGTGTAGGAATAATCTCTTTAATAATTTTTATTGAAATATATCAATTCGTTTTGACGATAAAAAAACATGGTGTTTACAAAAAACGATAGGGTGTTTGCATTTTGTATTAAAATGGTTCATGTTTGTCAGATTAGTAGAAATAGTTTGATACGATTGTATCAAACTTTTTTCTAGGTTTTCATATTTTAATAACGCTTAGTTAGAATTGTCCATTTGATAGTAAAAAATTAAATCTATGTTTTTTTCAGATTAGATATTATAATTTCTTTGGGAATGATGTCTCCCATCTATTTTTAGAAAACCGCTTTATAAGCTGATGACGTCTACAATTTTTGTTGTAGAGGATCATCGGCTTTTTGGTCTTTTGCAAGGATGGGAGTGCTTTATGAATATATTTCTATCTCTATTTATAATTTTTGGCGGAGGAACTCTTGGCGGTTTTGTTTTTGAAAAAATAAAGTTGCCCAAACTTATTCGGTATATCATATTAGGTTTGTTGATTGGACCATCGTTATTTAATATTGTCGATGATACATTGATTTCGATATCCGCATATTTAAGGCAAATTGCTTTGGTGATTATTTTAACTCGAAGCGGATTATCATTAGATTTGAATCATTTGAAACAGATGGGGAGACCTGCCATTTTGTTATGCTTTGTTCCAGCGACTTTTGAAATCGCGGGCGTTTTGCTATTTGCCCCATTGTTTCTTGGTATATTTTATTTTGAAGCCCTTTTGCTTGGGTCGGTTTTAGCGGCGGTTTCTCCGGCCATTGTCGTCCCGAGGATGATTGAACTAATGGAAAAAAGATATGGGGAAAAGAATCACGTTCCAGAACTTGTAATGGCTGGAGCATCTTGTGATGATATCTATGTTATTGTGTTGTTCTATTCGTTCAAAAATCTGATTACAACAACAGAATTTAACGCTTGGAATATTGCTCAAATACCACTTAGCGTAATAAGTGGGATTGCTCTTGGATTGCTGTGTGGTTTTTTCGTCGCCACTTTCATTAGAAAAATGCATTTTAATAGCATCATTTCAACTATTTTTATGCTTGGTATTTCTTTTGGAATGATTGCTTTAGAAAATGTATTAAGGCCTTATATCAGTATTTCATCCTTACTCGGCATCATTGTGATGGCCATCATCATCAAAATATTTCATAAAGAAGAAGCTAAAAAGATTCAAAAGACGTATAACTCGCTTTGGAGTGGGTTTGAAATATTGCTATTTGTCCTAGTAGGCATAGCCACGGATATAAAATATGCCTTTTCAAAAGAAGGAGTGATCATCATTGGACTAATCATTATAGCCCTCATTTTTAGAAGCGTAGGTGTCATTGTTTCATTATTACTGACACGCTTTTCAACTAAGGAAAAATGGTTTGTCATCATTTCTTATCTTCCTAAAGCAACGGTTCAAGCCTCAATTGGGGCAATTGCATTATCGGAAGGATTAGCTTGTGGGACCTTGGTTTTGACCGCCGCTGTTGTGTCTATTCTTATTACCGCCCCTCTTGGCGCAATTCTTATTGATTCTTTGCATAAAAGGCTTCTGGAACAAGATCCCGTTCAGATATTATAGGTGTTTGCATTAAAAAAAATAAAAAAAGTACAGAAAATATTTAAAAGGAGTTATCAAAGACGAATTTATTAGTTTTTAACGGATAATTTGAGGTATGGGTAAGTTTTATAGGTTATAAGGGGAATTGATGTAATATTAAAGTGTACATAAAAAAATAAACTATTATTGTTTTTAAAAAGATGTAAGGGTTTTTGTTTGTAACTTTTGAATATAAATATAAGTAATTTTACTTTTAATTGTATAATTTATAATTTATTTTTATTATCTTTGATAGTATATAATTTAATTAATAAAAAATTAGAATAATTGGAGAAATGTATGAAAAATGAATTTAAAGAAATAAGAATAATGGATAATTTTTATCAATCATCATCCTTTATACCTATGCCACTATGTTTAGTTGGAACATTAGATGAAAAGGGAGAAAATACCAGTTTTGGATCATATTCATTGTGTTTTCCTTATTATGTTGCTGGTAAAGATTTTTATGCAATGATATTAGAAACAAGAAATACTAGCAATACTGCTAAGGGAATATTAAGACATGGGAAATGCACTTTAAATTTCTTACCATTTAGTAAAAAGAACTTTGAAAACCATGTATTAATGGGTTTCCCAGGAGATACTCCTGAAGAAAAAATGAAAGGTTTAAAGTTTACTCCTGTAGAAGGAAATAGAGCTAAAAACAACAAAAACGAAAAATTTCCAAAAATATTAAGTGAAGCTTTACAAGTATTTGAATGTACTTGGGTTAAAGAATTAGATAATGCTAGTGAAGATAAAGTACAAGAAGAATATGATGGGCCATATCATAACTTTAATGGTATTACTTCAAAATTTGGGGCACATTTCATATTAAAAATTGAAAATATTTTATTAAAAGAAAAATATTATGATGCTATTGTTAATGGAATAACAAGAAGAAATTTCTGTCCTCTTCCTACTAACTGGGGATATAGAGATTCTAAATACTTCTGGTGTAGTGATTATAAAAAGCCAATAGCTGTAGGAATCCCATCTAGAGAGGTTGATTTATCATCAGTTAGATATGCTCTTGATAGAATTGATACTGATGTTAAGTTTAGTGACGACGCTTTAAAAATGATCGTTAAAGTTCCTCGTCCATTCTTAAAAACAGTATTATTAGGTTGTGTTAAATGGGCTAATGATAATAACTATAAATATATTACTGAAAAAGAAATGAAAATTATTAACGATAAACGTTCAAAAGAAAAAATGAAAAAACTATAGTAAATCCCCTTTCTTTTTCTTATAAGAAAGAAAAATTTAATAACAAAGTTAGATATAAATTGAGTAAAACTTATTTTAAATCAGGTTTAGTTATATCTTCTTTAAGTCAAATTTTATTTAGTTTGTTAGCTATATCATATTTCATGTTTATCCTTCTTTTTAATAATTGATTTTATTGTTCTTGTATTAATTATTAGAAAAGTAAGTTCTGCTAAAATTGTTAATAATAAAAAAATAAATATTTTAAAAATAATTAAATTAAACATTGACTCTACTCTTAGAGCACAGTTTATTCTACTAATACGAGGTTTAATTATGTATCGAATTGGTCAATTTTCAAAGTTAAGTAAAACGACTATTAAAGCTTTAAGATTTTATGAAAAGAAAGAACTTTTAGCACCTTCTTTTATTGATGAAAATGGATATAGATATTACGATGCTAGCAAGTTAATAGATGTAGCTCATATTGTTTTCTTAAGACAAATAGGTTTTTCTATTCAAGAAATAAAAGATTTAATGAAACAAAAAAACTTTGAAGAGATGCTTATTTTAAAACAAAAAGAAATAAGAAATGATTTAGACGAAAACATGATTAAACTTTCTAAGATTCAATATTTATTAGGAGGTAGAAGCATGAAGTATGAAGTTATCGTTAAAGAATTACCTGAAGTTATTGTTTATTATAAAGAAGGCATTTTAAAAGATTATTCTTGTTTAGGTGAATTTATTGTTCAAAGTGGTAAAGAGTGTCTAGAGTTAAATCCAGATATTAAATGTATTGAACCAGATTATTGTTTTAGCGAATATTTAGATAGAAAATATGTAGAAAAAAATATTAAATACAGATACTCTCAAGCAGTAAATAAGATTGGAAATGATAGTGAATTTATTAAATTTAAAAAGCTTAATAAAGTAAAAGCTGTCAGTTTATATCATAAAGGAAGTTATGCTACTTTATCTGAAGCATATGGATTTATTTTAGATTACATTCAAAAGAATAACTTAGAAATTATAGATAATCCTAGGGAAAGATATATTGATGGTATTTGGAATAAAGATAATGAAGACGATTATTTAACTGAAATACAAATACCTATTAAATAGTTAGTAATTTACTTTATTAGTTTTAATTATTAATTCAGGTTTAGATAATATTACTTTAGTATTATCTTTAATTGAATCAACTAAGAAGACATTACTACCAATAGTTACATTATCTCCAATTATGACATCTCCACCTAAAATAGATGCTCCAGAATAGATAGTTACGTAATTACCGATGGTAGGGTGTCTTTTTGTATTGCTTAATTTATGCCCTAAAGCTAGAGATAGTCCCCCAAGAGTAACCCCTTGATATATTTTTACGTGATGTCCAATGACACTTGTTTCTCCAATTACTATTCCAGTTCCATGGTCTATAAAGAAATATTCTCCAATTTTAGCACCTGGATGAATATCTATTCCTGTTAAGTTATGAGCTTCTTCGCTTATGAATCTAGCTACTATTTTTTTGTTTTGATTATATAAAATGTGAGCAATTCTATGGTAATAATTAGCTTTAAATCCTGGATATGTTAATATGATTTCTTCAATTGAATCACATGCTGGATCAGAGTCATATGTAAACTCTAAATCCTTCTTTAAAATATCTTTTAATTTATCTAATTCTTTAAAAAAGTATGTTAAATCCTCACTCTTTTTTGAAATTTGGTGTTTATATATCATTTTAGATTTGAATAATGATATTGATTTTGGTGTAGAAGAAAAACAGTTAGGAAATAATATGTTTTTTAAATATTTAATAAATTTTTTTAACTTTTTATTTTTAAGTAAAATTTTGCAGTTATTTTCCATTATTTTTCCTCCCTAAACACATGTATATTATAGTAAAAATAAAGAAAAATTAGTAGTAAATTGCCTTATTTATAAAACATAAGAAAATTTAATAATAAAAACAAGTTTAATTATCAATAATTAAGTTGTAAAATATAAAAAGTCAAAAAGGAGTTTATTCAATGGGAAGACATTTTGAAGTTAGAGCTGCAGCAATGGCTGCCACTGCAAAGCAAAAGAGCGCTATTTATATGCGTGCAAGTAAAGAAATTTATATGGCAGCAAAAAAAGGCGTTCCTGATCCTAATTCAAACTTAGCTTTAAGATCAGCAATCGATAAGTATAGAAAATCTTGCCCAAGAGATGTTATTGATAGAGCTATTAAAAAAGCTCAAGGTGGTGATGCAACCAGCTACATTGAAGGTACATATGAAGCATTTGGTCCAGCAGGAACCTTATTAATTATCGATACATTAACTGATAACTCAAACAGAGCTTTAGTTAGTGTTAGAACAATTATTACAAGAAAAGGCGGACATTTAGGAAGTGTTGGATACAATTTTGAAAATGCTGGTTTATTTGATTTTAAATATGATGGAAGTGAAGAAAGCTTAGAAGAAGCTTTAGTTCTTGGAGATGTTGATGTCAAAGAAATCTCTTTAGAAGATGGCGTAGCTGAAGTCGTCGTTAATCCAAGCGATTTTGAAAAAGCAAAAGGCATCCTTAATGAAATTGGAGTAAGTGATTTTGAAGTTTCACAAATTACCAAAATTGCTAATGAAACAGTAACACTTGAAGGTGAAGAATTAACAAAATTTAAAGAGTTATTGGCTTTATTAGATGAATGTGAAGACGTTCAAGCAGTTTATCATAACGTAGATTTATAAAATGACAAAATATGATGTAAAGCGGGCAGTAATTCCTTGTGCGGGTCGTGGCACGAGGTTTTTACCTGTTACAAAAGGTACACCAAAAGAGATGTGCCCTATCGTTGATAAACCTACTTTAGATTATATTGTTGATGAATGTATTGATGGTGGAGTCAGTGACATTTTATTTATTCTTAGCGAAGGCAAAGAAGATATTAAAAGATACTATAGTTTAGATAAAGAATACGAAAAAGAATTAATTGAAAAAGGTAAAGAAGAGTTTGCTTCTTTAATTAATAAATTAGCGTCTAAAGCTAGATTTCATTTTACAATTCAACATGAATTGCTTGGTTTAGGTCATGCTGTTTTACAAGCAAAAGAATTTGTTAAAGATGAAAATTTTATCGTTTGTTGTGGAGATGATATTTGTCTTTATGATGATTTAGCTCCAAGCAAGCAATTAATTGAAGCTTTCAAAGAAACAAAAGGTCATACAATTGTTGGTGGTCAAAAAGTTGAACATGAAATGATTTCTAAATATGGTTGTATGGACATCGATTCTAAAATAAATGATAGATTATATTCTTTAAAAGGAATCGTTGAAAAACCTCGTGTAGAAGAAGCTACAAGCGATTTTGCTAGTTTAGGTAAATGGGTGTTTAATTCTAAGATATTTGAATATTTAGAAAAAACTCCTAAAGGAGCAAATGAAGAAATTCAATTAACTGATGCAATTGCTTTATTAATGAAAGATGATCGAGTTTATTTCTATGATTTTGTTGGAAAAAGATATGATTGTGGTGATAAATTAGGTTATCTTGAAGCTATAGTTGACGTTGCTTTAAAGCGTGATGATTTAAAAGATTCATTTAAAGAATTTTTAAAAGAAAAGAAATTTTAGGTAGGATTTACCTACCTTTTTAATTTTTATGGAAAAAAGTAAAGTATATTATATTAAAGAAATTACTCCAGAAAATATCGTTAAATTATACGAACATTTAAATATTAATTTAACTGGAAATGTTGGAATTAAATTTCATAGTGGAGAAAAAGGTAATCAAAATTATCTTAAGCCAGAGATGTATTTCCCTATTGTTAAAAGATTAAATGCAACACTTTTAGAATGTAATACAGCTTATCCTGGAAGCAGAAATACCACGGAAAAACATATGAAATTAATGGAAGAGCATGGTTGGAGCACGAATTTTAAGGTTGATATTTTAGATGCAGATGGGGATTTAATGTTAGACATTCCTCTTCATAAAGTTATAGATAAAAACTATGTTGGAAAAAGAATTTTAAACTATGATTCGATGTTAGTTTTATCTCATTTTAAAGGTCATCCAATGGGAGGATATGGAGGAGCTTTAAAACAATTATCTATAGGATTTGCCAGCTCTTTTGGTAAAAATTATATTCATAGTGCTGGAGGAAAGGCTTGGACCAAGAACCAAGATATGTTCCTACTTTCAATGGCTGATGCAGCTAAATCAGTTGTTGATTTATTTAAAGATAGAATCTGTTATATCAATGTAATGAGTAATATTAGTGTAGATTGCGATTGTTGTAGTAAAGCAGAAGATCCTTGTATTGAAGATTTAGGCATATTGGCTTCTTTAGATCCAGTAAGTATAGATCAAGCATGTATTGATTTAGTTTATAACTCTTCATTAGAAGGAAAAGAACATTTTATTGAACGTGTAGAATCCCGTCATGGATTATTAACAATTGAAGCTGCAAATGAAATTAATGTAGGCTCAAAAGAATACGAATTTATTGAAATTAAGTAGGAAATCATAGGGTTTTTGAAAAAAATATTTAATTTAACTTATCTAAAAAATTATATTTTTAAAAATATTATCGAAATTTAAATTTTATAAATTTAATATTTTTAAGTTTTTTATTGCTTTATATATTTATAAAATATATAATTTTTAAGACACGATTTCTAAGAATGAATTTTGTCCCGGTAAGATAAATTTTCAAAGGAAAGGAAATTGATTGTATGAATAGAGAAACTACAAATTTAAAGAAAGAAGAAATTGTACGTAAGTGGTACGTCGTTGACGCAGCTAATAAGCCATTAGGAAGATTAGCTAGTGAAGTTGCTACTCATTTAATGGGTAAGCAAAAACCATCATGGACTCCAAATCAAGATTGCGGAGACTTCATTATTGTTATCAACTGTGAAAAAGTTGCTGTTAGTGGTAACAACATTATGACTAACAAAAAATACTACAATGTCAGTGGTTACAATGGTGGTATGAGAGTAAGAACTTTAAAAGAAATGCTTGAAAAATATCCAGAAGAACTTTTCGAAAGAGTAGTTTGGGGTATGTTACCAAAAGGTAGACTTGGAAGAGCTATGGCTAAGAAATTATTCGTTTACAAAGGAAGCGAACATAAGCACGAAGCTCAAAAACCAGAAGTATTAACTTTTAAAAAATTGGAAGGAGTTAAATAATGGCTAAGAAAATTGAATACTACGGCACTGGTAGAAGAAAAACCAGTATTGCTAAAGTCAGAGTTTTTCCAGGAAGTGGAAAATTCGAAGTTAATGGATTAGATGTCAACGCTTACTTCCCAATGAAAACATTAGTTCTTGATCTTAAACAACCTTTAGATGTTCTTGGCGCAGCTGAAAAGTATGATGTCAGAGCAGATGTTAAAGGTGGTGGATACACAGGTCAAGCTGGTGCTATTAGACTTGGTTTAGCTAGAGCTTTACTTGAAGCACATGAAGACAGAGCTACATTAAAAGCAAACGGCTTATTAACTCGTAATTCTAGAAGCAAAGAAAGAAAGAAATACGGTCTTAAGAAAGCTAGAAAAGCAAGTCAATTCTCAAAACGTTAATTTGTTTCTCAATGGAAAGGGAGGGCTTATGCTCTTCCTTTCTAGGAAAAAAATACTTGATTTTAGTAGGATTATCTACTATATTAAATAAGCGTCAATATTTAATGGGCCTTTAGCTCAGTTGGTTAGAGCGCACCCCTGATAAGGGTGAGGTCGATAGTTCAAGTCTATTAAGGCCCACCATTAAAAGAATATATTGACAGTTATATAAGTTTAAGTGTCTATCAATTGGGCGCTTAGCTCAGTGGGAGAGCACTTCCTTCACACGGAAGGGGTCATAAGTTCGATCCTTATAGCGCCCACCACATATGTGCCTTCTTAGCTCAGCTGGTAGAGCAACTGATTTGTAATCAGTAGGTCGCTGGTCCGAATCCGGCAGAAGGCACCATTTTTTATGAAATTATCATGGCAATACATTAAGTTGAATTGCCTTTTTTCTTTTTGTGGTAGTTTTTGTTTAGTTAAATATGTTAACGATTTGAAACAACTCCCATGTTTATTTATAGTTCTTTCATAAAATAAGTTAGCAGATAGAGTTATATTAATTTCATTCTAAAACTAAGTGAGTTAAGTTATAAGGAAAGTCAAATTATTAAATTATTAAAATCATTAATTGATTTAAACTGATCAATTTTTACAATATCAAAATACTTGCGCAGTATAATTTCATTAAATTATGAGGTAACATTATGATTATCCGTGAAAAATACCTAAAAGAGATCAGACCTTTTTATAACAGTGATTTAATAAAAATAATTACCGGAATAAAAAGATGTGGAAAATCAGTTATTTTAAAAACTATATATGATGAAATAGCTAAGATTACCGACAATATTATATATTTAGATTTTGAAGATGCTAATAATTTGAAAAAGGCTGGATCAGTAGAATCATTATTAAATTATGTTGATCAAAATAGAAAGGAAGGAAAATGTTATATATTTTTAGATGAAGTTCAAAATGTTAGAGATTGGGCAATAGCGGTTAAAACTCTAAGGCTTCATAATAATTCAGTTTTCATTTCAGGATCAAATTCAAAACTACTTTCTAAAGAGTTTGCTACCGAGTTATCAGGAAGATACGTATCCTTTAGAATTAGGACATTTGTGTATAAAGAAATTGTTGAATATTCTAAGGAGATAGGTAAAACTATTGGCACCACCGATTACCTAATTTGGGGAGGGTTCCCTAAAAGATTCGATACTGAAAATAGTGAATCAACTGTTAGGTATTTAAAAGATTTGGAAGATATCATCGTTATTAAAGATTTAATTAAGAGATATAAAATTAAAAAGCCTGATTTATTTGTAAAATTTGTAAATTTTATTTTAAGTAATAATTCTAGAATATTATCTGCTAGATCAATTCATAAATATTTAGCAGGTCAAGGCATTGAATGTTCATCAAATACAATTTTAGGTTATATGCATTATCTAAAAGAAGCGTATGTAATAGAAGAACTACAACAATACTCTACTAAAGTAAAAAGGGAACTAAATTTTAATCCTAAAGTATATAACTCTGATGTTTGTTTTAATTCGTTAAAAGTAGATAATAAAAGATATGATTTAGACCATAATTTAGAAAACATTGTTTATAATGAACTTTTATATATGGGTTACGATTTAAAAGTTTTCGATAATAAAGGTAAAAAAATCGATTTTGTTGCAACAAAGAACGGAAAAACATACTTCGTTCAAGTTGCATATAGTGTTGTAATTGAAAAAGCATATAAAAGAGAATTTGGTGCTTTTGCTGATTTGGATAATATCAATCAAAAAATATTAATAACTAATGACGATATTGATTATTCAACATCAACTGTACGTCATATTAAGCTCGATGATTTCTTATTAATGGAAGAACTATAAACTTCAAATTTATTTTTAAGTATTTAAATAGATGAAAGTATAAAATATCATACTAAAACGTAGTGATTTAAACTTATTCTTAAATTAAATCGTTAAATTATTGGCATCATAAAATGATTTGAAAATTATAATTACAAAAAAATATAAATTTTGGCGATAATTTATAATTAAAAAGAATAACTATTGTTGCAAATAGAACCATAATAATACAATATATGGTTGAATTGGAACAAAGTGACAAAATGAATATTAAAGATCAAATTCGTAGTCAAATGGAGGTTATCTTTTATATAGATTGATAAGAATTATTTACTTTTATAGTCAATAAATAATCAATAAAAGTTGGAATACATCAAAAATATTTTGTTAAAATCTTTCTTCTTTATTTAATAATTAATTTTTTAAGATTTTCATCACTTAAAAGATAATCTAAATCTTCTTTAGAATTAATTTCTATATCTTTAATATTATTAAGTATTATTAAAACAATTGAATTAAAAGTGTTTTCTTTTAATGAACTATATATTTCTTTGAATTTAAAAGAATATAAATAGTCTGAAATTATATCTAATACAATTCTTCTAACTAAACATAAAATGTTAGTTTCTATCCAATATAAGAAAATAGGTTTAGTATCGTATTCTTTTTCAATATTTTTAATAATAGAATAAAATTTAATTCCATCGTTTGCATCATGATATAAATCGACATATACATAATCATATATTGATAAATCATTAGTTTTCAAATATGTAAGAGCATCACATTTAATAATATTAATCTTGGTAGTATCTTTAAATTTAGTAAGAATATGTTTTTTAAAAATCTCTATGATTTCTTGATCATTTTCTAAAATAGTAATGGATTTAACATCTTTTTTATTGTTAATTAAGTAAGTAAAATAACCAATACCTAATCCAAGAACTAAAACATTACCTTTAACTTTTTTAATATCATCTTTCATGGTATTAATTTCATGAGGAATTGTAGACATCCAAGTAACATTGTTTTTACTTAAAGATAAGTATTTAAAAGTATTTTTAAAATAACCAATATTATATGTTTCTATATAATAATTATTTTTATCTACATTAATTTCATCATAAATAAACATAAAATAAGGGTAGTATTTATTAATTTCTAGTGTATATCCTTTATGTTTTATCTTATTTTCTATATTTATATTTTTAATATATTCATTAGAAATATAATCTTTAATATTTAATTCTTTTACATTTTTTAAATTATATTCTTTTTCAAATTCTACAAATTCTTTATCATATTCATCTACTTCTAAACATTCTTTTATATATGAATATAGATCAATATTATCTTGATATACATAATCATTAAAGCTTTCAAAATAGGCATTGTAGAATTCTCCTACTTGTTCATTTAGTTCTTTCGTTGTTAAATACTTATTAATTAAACTTGATGGTATATTTATTCTCATATGAATATTATAGTTAAATAGAAGTTAAGAGAAAAACTAAAATTTATTTATAGCGTATAATTATTTTATGTAATATAATTTATACAAGTGAAAAGGAGAAAGTTATGGCAAAGAAATTTTTTAATTTACCAAGATTAGTTCAAGTGCTTTTACTTCTTATTCCTGTAGTTGGATGGATTATTGAATTAATTATCAGATGGAGCGCTGTTGCTGAAAAATTTACTGCCCTTAATTTAGTAGCTGCTATTTTATTTACAGTTGTTGGTTGGGGATGGATTTTAAACGTACTCGATATCATCTGGATTTTAGCATTTAAACATTTATTTCTTACAAAAGTTTAATTTATTAGCCACTATTTAGTGGCTTTATTTTTTTATTAGAAAGGAAAATAGTTATGTTACATTTAGTAAATCATCCATTAATTACTATGAAATTAAATAAAATGAGAGATGAAAAAACAAATAGTAAGGACTTTAGAACTTTACTTGATGAAATCTCTTCATTAATGACTTATGAAGTATTTAAAGATGTTAATTTAGTTACATCTGGAAAGAAGATTAAAACTCCTACAGGCTGTGAAATTGATAAATTAAAGTTAGAAAATGATATTGTTATCGTTCCAATTTTAAGAGCTGGTATGGGAATGAGTAATGGTGTAGTTAATATGCTTCCAACTGCTCGTATTGGTCATATTGGATTATATAGAGACGAAACAACTTTAAAACCAGTTGAATATTTTTGTAAAATGCCTCATGTAAAAGATCCATTAGTTCTTGTTTGTGACCCAATGCTTGCTACTGGAGGAAGTGCAATTGATGCAGTTACAATTATGAAACAAAAAGGATTTAAAAAAATCAGAATGCTTTGTTTGGTCGGAGCTCCAGAAGGAGTTGAAGCTTTTAACAAAGTACATCCTGATGTTGAATTATATTTAGCTGCTTTAGATGAAAGACTTAATGAGAAAGGCTATATTCTTCCAGGATTAGGTGATGCTGGAGATAGAATATTTGGTACTTTATAAACCAACTTTCTTATAAATCTTTTCAACGTTTTGATAATAAAAATCAAACGTTTTGAAAGATTCAATCTTATCATTAGAGAATAAAGAACCGAGTTCTTTATTCTTTTTTATTAATTCAAAGAAATCTATATTATTTTCATAAGCTTCATAAGCTAATGGTTGAATTAAATCATATGCTTTTTCTCTACTATATCCTAAATTAATTAATTCAGTTAAGACTCTTTGAGAGAAAATAATATTGTTAGTCATAGAAATATTTTTAAGCATATTAGAAGGATATACGATTAAAGAAGATATTATTTTAGTCATTCTTTCAATCATATAATCTAATAAAGTTATTGCATCAGCTAGAGCAACTCTTTCGACGGAAGAATGAGATATATCTCTTTCATGGAATAAAGCCATATCTTCATAAATTGATACCATATAACCTCTTAAAATACGAGCACATCCGCAAATATTTTCGCTTCCTATTGGGTTATGTTTATGTGGCATTGCCGAGCTTCCTTTTTGATTCTTCGAAAAATACTCGCTTACTTCATGAACTTCAGTTCGAGCAAGATTTCTTATTTCTAATCCAATTTTTTCAAGTAATCCACCTATTAAAGATAGTGTTGAAATATAAAATGCATGTCTATCTCTTTGAAGAACTTGAGTAGAAATATTAGCTTCATTAATATTTAGCTTATTACATATAAAAGATTGGGCTTCTAAGGGAAGATAAATACTAGTTCCTACAGCTCCAGAAATTTTTCCTGTTTCTAAATCTTTTCTAACGCTTAAAAACCTATCTAAATCCCTATTTAATTCATCAAAATATAATGCCCATTTTAATCCAAAGAAAGTAATATCTGCATGAATTCCATGCGTTCTTCCAATACATGGTGTAGTTTTATATTCCAAAGCTTTTTCTTTTAAAACTTCTTTTAATTTAAGTAATTTAGTATAGATTATATCGTTTGCTTCTTTATAAATTACAGCACTAGCGGTATCAACAACATCAGTAGAAGTCAAACCATAGTGAATCCATCTTTTTTCTTCACCCAAATAAGAAGAAACATTTCTTGTAAAAGCAATAACATCGTGCTTTGTTTCTTTTTCTAAATTCAATATTCCTTCTAAATCAAAATTAGCATTAGTTTTGATTTTTTCATATTCTTCATTTGTTATTTTATTTATTGAATATAAATAATCAATTAAAGCTAATTCTACATCTAAATATTTTCTAAATTTATTATTTAAAGAAAATATATTTTTCATTTCTTTACTAGAATATCTATCAATCATTGAAAATATCCTCTTTAATTATGGTTGCATCTCTATCTGGACCAACACTAATGAAAGCAACTTTACAATTAGTAAAATCTTCAATAAATTTTATATATTCTTTTGTTTCAGTAGGTAAATCATTGTAATTTCTAACTTTAGAAATATCTTCTTTCCATGCTTTCATTTCTTTATATATTGGTTTACATCTATTAAGTTCACTAATTGTAGAAGGAATATAATCTATTATTTTTCCATCTAATTCATAGTGAGTACAAATTTTAAGTGGTGTAATGTTAGTTAAAACATCTAATAACATTAAAGAAAGATAATTAACTCCAGACATTTCAATTGCATTTTTAACAACTACTAAATCTAAATATCCAACTCTTCTAGGACGTTTTGTAACTGTTCCATATTCATGTCCGACTTCTCTAATTGTGTTTCCAATTTCGTTATCTAATTCACTAACAAAAGGTCCTTCTCCAACTCTTGTTGTATAGGCTTTCATAATTCCAACAACTTTTGAAATAGTTTGAGGAGGAATTGAAGCGTTAATTGATACTGAATTTGCAAGTGGAGAAGAAGAAGTTACATAAGGATATGTTCCATTGTCTAAACATAACATTGCACCTTGAGCTCCTTCAAATAAGATATTCTTATTTTCTTTAATTGCTTCACGAAGGAATCTTGAAGTATCAATAATATGATCTTCTAAAATAGGTTTTAAACTTATTAATTTATTAAAAAGATCCTCTAAATCATATTCTTTTTTGTTAACCATTCTTAAAGTAAGGTTTTTAATTGGCAATACTTCTTCTAATCTTTTTCTTAAGTATTCTGGTTCTAAAATATCTCCAACTCTTATTCCAAGTCTAGATGATCTATCAGAATAACATGGTCCAATACCTTTTTTAGTTGTACCAATTTTTCCATTTTTTAATAATTCTTCATAAGCTCCATCTAAATCAAGATGATAAGGCATAATGATATGAGCTCTTGAAGAAATGTATAAGTTAAAATTAGTAATCCCTTTTTCTTTTAAAGTATTAATTTCTTCGATTAATGAGAATAGATTGATAACACAACCATTTGCGATTATATTTGTAATTTTTGGATTAATAATACCACTTGGAAGACTTTTTAAAGCATATCTAACGCCATTAACAACAAGTGAGTGACCAGCATTGTTTCCACCTTGATGACGGCAAACAATGTCCATGTGACTAGCAAGATAATCGGTAATTTTTCCTTTACCTTCATCTCCCCATTGTAATCCTTCAAGAACAAAAACCATATTATTTACCTTCTCTTTCTATGATTGTTGAAGCAACATAAACACCACAAGCACCAGCTTGAGCTAAGCCTCTAGTAATACCAGCTCCATCTCCTCCAACAAAGAGATTTTTAATTGAATTAACTTCTAATTCGTTATTGATATCTGGGTGAGCGCTATAATATTTAGCTTCAACTCCATAAAGTAATGTATGTTCAGTAGCAATACCTGGAGTGATGGAGTCTAAAACTTCAATCATTTCCATAATAGATTTCATAGTTTTATATGGTAAACATAAAGCTAAATCTCCAGGAACAGCTTCCTTTAATGTTGGTTTAATAAAAGATTCATTAATACGTTTAACTGTTGATCTTCTTCCAGCAAGAATATCTCCATATCTTTGAACAATAACTGATCCGCAAGCAAGTTGATTAGCTAAAGAAGAAACTTTTAATGCGTATTCATTAGGCTTTTTGAATGGTTCTTCAAAGTGATGTGAAACAAGAAGAGCAAAGTTAGTGTTTTTGCTTCCTAATTTTGCATCATTATATGAGTGACCATTTACATTTACGACACCTTCATAGTTTTCCATAACAACGTGTCCACTAGGATTAGAGCAGAAAGTTCTAACTGTAGTTCCTACGCTTGTTCTATAAACAAATTTACCTTCATATAAGTTTTGGTTAATTTCATCCATAATAAGATTAGATGTTTCAACTCTAACACCAATGTCAACTTGGTTTTGACTCATTTTGATATTTCTCTTTTCAAAAATATCATTTAACCATTTACTTCCTTCTCTTCCAACAGCTAAAAGAACATATTTACCTTTAATTTCTTCTCCGTTTTCTAGTAAAACACCTTCAATAGTGGAGTCTTTTACAACAATGTCTTTTACAGATTGTTCAAAAATCATTGTAATTTTATCGCTTAAAAATTTAAAAATTCTTTCTAGAATTTTAATATTTTCTTCAGTTCCTAAATGTCTGACTTTACTTCTTAAAAGCTTAACACCTACAGAAATAGCTCTTCTTTCTATTTCTTTAACTTTAGGAGTATCTGGATTAGTAATAATATTCGTAGCGCCAAATTTAAGATTAATTGAATCTACGTAGTCAATTAAATCTAATAATTTTTCATCGCTAATATACGTATTTAACCATCCACCGAACTCATTGGTAATGTTAAATTTTCCATCACTATATGCTCCACTTCCTCCAAAACCATTAGTAATAGAGCAAGCAGGGAAGCATTCTCTTCTTCCATCTTTTGTTTGAGGACATCTTTCAATCTTATGTTGCATTACAGGACATCTTCTTTTGAAAATATCAAGTCCTCTATCAATTAAACAAACCTTAAGGTCAGGTCTTTTTGTAGCAAGTTCATACGCACTAAAATATCCACATGGACCAGCACCGACAATGATTACATCAAATTCCATATTTAACTCCTTAATTACTTTTTAATTTTATATAATAAAATTATTATTTCAATATACTAAGATAATTCTTAATATAAATATAATTAAGATAAATACATTATAATTTATTAATTTATAAAAAAGAGGCGGGATTTAATATAGTTTTTAAAAATTATATGCATTATATTTCACAAAATTTAAAATTATTTAAAATTGCGAAATATAACAAAGGTTAAAAGAGGAGTACAGCCCTTAAAAGCAATTAAAGATTCTTATCCTAAATTAGTAATAGAAAGAACTAAGGCTGAGACTTATGATTATAAGGGAATTGAAATTATAGATATAGCTAAATGGCTTAATGAATAATATCGATATAAACTATTTTAACTAAATATTTTTTTGCAAAATAAAAAAGAGTAGGGATTGAGGGGTACCCCTTTCCTAATGTCTAGGATTTGGGGTAACTCTCAGATTACCACTCTTTTTGAGGTATACTTAGGAAATTTTTGTTCCGTAGAATTCTTTGATAGTGAAGGTTGTTGATACTGTTGGATCGTCCCAGTTGAAGATACCTACACTTCCGCCTTCATAGTTATCTAATGTGAATTCTTCAGCATTTACGCTAAGGTTTGTTAATGTTTGTTTATATCCGTTAATCCATAATGAGAATTGTTTACCATTAACAACAAACTTAACATCATTATTATTAACCCAAGCACATACACCAAACTTGAAGTTACCGCCGTTTCCACTTCCATCAAGATAATGGATTTGTACCCAAGCTTCTGTAGAACTTTGATATAAAGTTACAGCATAGCCTTTTGGGTAATTTCCTTGACTTGAAGCACCAATTAAGAATGCTTTTGAAACAATTCCTACATATGGATTATAGACTTGCCCAGCATCCACGCTTACTGTCATAGAAATATCGCTATATTTATCTTTTGTTAATCTCCAGCCAGCTAATACTTGATCGCTAGGAGTTGTAACACTGTTTGTTCCTTGTACGTGTGTCCAAGCAAGAGCATGTTGGTTAACTAAATCCCAAGAAGACTCTTCAGCTTTATCACTACTAAAGATAGCATCCATGACGTCAATAGCATTGGTTAATCCTTGAGGTATCATTTCTCTAATTCTAGTAATTTCTTCTTTAATAATGTCATAAGCATTTTCGCTAGTTGCGGTAAATGCTTCGATTGTTGCTTTATTAGCATCAAGTGTAGCAAGTTGTTCATCGCTAAATCTTGTTCTATCAACAGCATTATAAACTTCTAAATATTTGGCTTTTATTTTTTCAACACCACTAATAGGAGTAGCATTACTTAATGAACCTAATTCGAAATCGTATGGAATACCACCGCTTTGCCATGTAAGAATACCAAAATGATGAGTAGGAGCAACTGTATAAACACCATTTCCTGTTAAATCGACAGTACAATGTGGAGCAGCTTCGCCTAATTCTTTATAAGCAGAGTCTTTATAAATAGTTAAAATATTATCAACAATATTAACTCTAATCATGTTATTTGTGACTGATTCACCTGGATAATTATCGCTATAGACCCATCCACCGATATAATTGCAAATTGTTTCACCATAGGAAGCGTAGCAGTTATTTAAATACCAGACTTGATACCATTCATGATCTGCGGCTCTATTAACAACAATAGCATAACCATCAAGACCATCACCTACTGTAGATTTATTTGCAAGTAAAGCACCAGCAATTGAAACATAATTTTCAGTGTTAACACTAAATGACATGCTTAATCCGTTTGTTGCATAGTCATAACTATCTAATGAGTAGCCATCTTCACCTGTTTTAATTGTGTGATCACCATCATATACCATTTGATCTCTATGTTCATTAACAAGAGCCCAGTTACTATCTGTTCCATATTTAAGCATTTCGCTTGTTGTATATTGAGCATTCGTTTTTAAGGTTCCTTTAAGTGTTTCTAATGGTGATAAGCTATAGGAATTAACTTCTTCTAATGTAGTTAAAGCATTAATTTCTGTAGACATTTCAGCAATTTTGTTATCAAGAACAGTTTTTTCTTCAATTCTATATTGATTTCCATCTTCTATAGTTAATGATTTAATTTTGTCTTCTTTAGCAATTCTTAATTTTTCTTTAGCTTCAGCTTCTTCTTCTTTCTTATAGTCAGCATCAGTTTTTAAAGAATCAATTGTAGATTTTACGTTAGCTAAACTGGTTTTTAATTCTTCAACATCTGTAGAAGTTTCAACTAATCCTTGTAATGAGGTAAATAAAGCTTGGATTTGATTTTTTTCTGATTCTCGATAAATAGATAAATCAAAATTTTTAATGTAGGAAGCTATCTCCTCTTTGATTTGTTTCAATTCTTCGTTTTCAACTACTGGTGGATTATCTTGTGTGCAACCAACAATTGAAGTGAGAAGAAGTGAAGAACTTAGTAATAATACTAGTCTTTTTTTCATTGTTTTTTCTCCTTTATTTTAAGGCGTCTTTAATTAATAAAGCAGCCATTTTGTAACCTTCGTGATTTGGATGTAAACCATCCGTGAAATACATACCTAATTCATTACCATTTGAGTCGCAATATAATTTTTCAACTTCAACATAATGAATAAAATCATATGTATTTCCTAAATCTTTATATAAAGCATTGACACTAGAAATTTCATTTCTCTTTCCTGAAGCGCTTGGACATCTATTGACTCCAACAAGAGCAACTTCAAAATTAGGAATTTGTTGTTTCATTGTAGTTAATAAAACTTTAACATTATTAGCTATATCATTTGCTTTATATCCAGCACTAATATCATTAATACCATTCCAATAAATTCCATAATGAGGTTTATAAGCTATAACTTCATTTAAATATTGGTTAGTCCAATGATATGTATTTGAAGCACCCATTCCAATATCATAAATATCTTCATATTCACTAAAATCACTCTTATATGTGTACCAATACTCAGTATAAGAATGACCAAAAATTAAATATTCATATGTTTCTATTTTCTCTTCATCAACTTTAGAAATATTAAATATTGAAGTATTATTTCCTACAGATTTAATACCAACTTCTGTTCCGCTTAATAATTCATCATCATGATAAAAGAAACTTAATCTATTATCAAAATAACAATAAATATCATTATTTTTTATAACAATTTTAATATTATATGCTCTAGAATAATTTCTTCCATAAGGAAGGAATTTATTTATCTCCTTTTTTTCTACGCCATTTGTAATTTTAGAAAAACTAACTTGATTGGTAGCTGTAAAATATAACCAATAATAAGAAAATTCGTTATTAACATTACTAGCTTTAAAAATAATTCCGTTATTATTTGAAGAACCGGGAATCAATATAGCTTCTAAAGTTCCTTTGTTAAATTCAAAATTTTTCATTGTTGCAATAGTTTTACTTACAGTAGAAGAGAAGTGTGAAGATGAAGCAGAAATCTCTCCTTCATAAACATTAAATTCCTCGTTATTACCTAAAGATATTATTCCATCAATCTTTAAAGAAGAAAAACCAATATTTTTTCCTCCAGCTCTTAAAGCAACTTTATTACCTTTAATAGAGCTATCAATGCACATAAACACAATTTTATTATCTAAAAAACAATAAATTTTATCGTTATCTTTAACTATTTTTAATTTATAGTTTCCTATTGGATCAAAATTTTCAATATTAGAATAAGCAAGTGGAGACCAAGATCCATTATTAACTTTACCTAAAAAAGCATAACCATTTAAATTTACAAAATAGAAATAGTAACTAACTCCAGATTCCCAATATGTTTCTTTGTTATTTTCTTCTAGATTAAAAATGATGCCGTTATCAGTGTAATCTCCACTTAAAGAGACATCAACTTCAATAGTACCATTTTCAAGTGTTCTTGTATCACTTACTAAAATTGAGTTTTTGCTTAAAGAAATAAATTGATCTTCATTATAATCATAATTACCACTAGCAACTCTAAAATAGTCATAGTTACTTAAATAATTGTTTCTATTTTCAACAAAGTTAATATTTGAATAAATAGTGTTTTTACTACCGGCTAATAAACCAATTGAAGTTTTAGTATTGTTTAAAGTTGAATTTACTTTAAATTCATAAAGAAATTCATCGTTAGAATATATTTCAATTCTATCATCCACTTTGACTAAAGAAATATTGATAGAGGCTGTTGCATCAAATATTGTTTTGCTTCTAAAAATATTGTTTTTAGTACTATTCAATACTTCTTTAATTACAATGTTTGATGTTAAATCTAAACCAATGAAATAATAATTGTTTGCATCAACATAATTAAAAACAATACCGTTTTCTTGTAGTGAGTTTCCTACTTTAAAACTAATATCAAATGTTCCTTCGTTGAATTTAGTATTTAATAAACAAAGGGAATTAACTTTTTTTGATGTATATACTTCGTTTTCATTACCAAAAGCTCCAGAAATACAATCAACTTTTTTTTCGCTTTCATTATAAATAATATCATCCTTACTAGGTGTTATATCGTTAGAACAAGAGAACAACAATAAAGAAGTAAGAACTAAAAAGGGTATTTTATTTTTCATAGGTAAACCTCTATAAATATAATTTTATATTTTTTATATTAAAGATGGAATATTAAATTAAACGTAATTTTATTTTATTTTAGTACAAAAAATAAGTAGTAATTATTTACTACTTAATTTTTTAACTGTATATTTATATAATTCTTGGCAAGCTAATCTTACTTTTAATACAGAAATATCATAGTTTTTCAATACACAATCATATAACATTTCGCTATTTCCAAAACCAATCATATCTCCAACTTCAAACCAATCAAATTCTGTATAAATGTTAAATAATTCGATAGGGGAAAGATGAAATTCTATATCATTTAAAACATCTTTTAATGTAACACCATTTAAATCATGTTCAATATAAGCTTCACTATCTTTTAATTTAAAAATTTTATATGAGTCAAAAGTCATGAAAATATCAACAGGTATTTTAACTTTATAAGTCCCGTTTTCTATCTCTTTTCTAACTTCATCTCTTTCGTATCTTACCCAATCAGAAACATTATTAAATATAGTTTCCCCATTTAAATTAACTAATTCTCCATTTCTTTTCATTTCGTATGTAGCATTACAATTAGTACACCTTACTGTTTTACCTTCATTAACAGTCAAAAATTCTTTTCCACAATGAGGACATTTATAGAGGATTTTCTCTAATCCTTTTACATAATTATCGTCTTCAAATTCATAATTAGTATCTTTTTGCCATTTCCAATAATCCAAAGTAAATATTTCTTGCAACTTACTGTTAATTTCTTCAACAGACATTTTTTGGACATCTTCTTTAGTAAAAATAATTTTAGCATGAGCTTTTACTTGGATTTTGTGTTTATGAAGTTGGTTATACATTGGTTGATAGTGGAAAGCTCCCTCCGTTAAACATACAGCAACAGGAATTTTAAGTAATTTAACCATTTTACCAACTGATGGTGGTAATAATCCGTTAAGTCCATCAATAGAATATCCAGCTTCTGGATAAAGTAAGACAGAAGATTTGAGATTTTTTACACAATAAAGCATATTTTTTACAAGATTTATATCCATAACAAATCTTTTTGTTGGGATACATCCAATTCTTCTCATAATCCAATTCTTATTTAAAAAAGCATCGTTAGATCCAACAATATTTAATGGACGCGGATGAAACATTCTTGCACCTAATTCAATATCAATAAAAGAAGCATGATTGAGTAAAATAAATATTGGTTCTTTTTTAGAATAGTTTTCAAAACCTTCAAATGTAGGTGTAAATTTAACTTTATGTAAATGAGGATATGTAGCTACCTTAAGTACAAATCTATAAAAAGAGTTAACTTTTAATGGTCTAATTACTCTTTTTGGCCTGTATTTTAGAATTTGTTCTAAAGTTTTTTCTTTATAACTTATTTTCATATACCCTCCAAACGTATAACTTATTATATAATAAAAAACATTATTAAGTGCAAAAATTTTATGATGGTTATAACTTTCGATAGTTATTTACATTAATTTATTAAATGGTTATAATTTTTAAACATATGAGTGAAAATTTAGTTAATACAAGCTATTTTAAAAGAATTAGAAGAGTTTGCACAATTCAAATTATTTCAAATACGTTATTAACAATAATTAAATTTATTGGAGGAATTGTTGGAGGAAGTAGCGCTCTTATAAGTGATGGTGTCAATTCTTTTGGTGATATTTTGACTTCTAGTGCTCAAATTATTGCTAATAAACAAGCTGGAAAAGGTGCTGATAAAGAACATCAATACGGGCATGATAAAGTTGAAAATTTAATTTGCTTAATTTTATCTTTAATTATTGTTTTTAGTGCTATTAGTTTATCTTATTTTTCTATTACAAGTATTATTGATATCGTTAATGGATATAAAGATAATACACTGGTTTATGATTCAGGCATTTCAAAAGGGATGTTATTCCCAATGATTGTTGCTGGTATTGTTATTTTAACTAAATTTTCATTAGCTTTATTTACTTATTTCAATTATAAAAAAATCAAAAGCGAGATGTTAAAAAGCCAAGCAGTTGATCATATTACTGATACAATTGGAACATTTTTATCTTTAGTTTCAATGATTTTAATTCTTTGTTTATATAGAGATTCAAATTTATTAATATTGCTTGCTGATCCAATTGCTTCAATATGTGTTGCTATTATTATTCTTGTTGGAGCATTTAAAATCTTTATTGATAATTCTCAACTTTTACTTGATAAATCATATGAATTTTCAAAAATAGAAGAGATTAAAAAACTTGTTTTAAGTCATGTAGAAATTAAATCTATCGATGTTTTAAAATCTCGTATTAGTGGAGCTAGAGTTTATATTGATATGGAAATTACTATGGATAAAGACTTATCTTTATTCGAATCACATGAAATAGTCGAGCATATAAGAAAAGATATATTAGATGAAAATAAAGAAGTGTTAGATGTATTTATTCACGTAAATCCTTCTAATTAAGCAAGAGTGGTGTAATTGGTAAACACGCTAGCCTCAGAAACTAGTGGAGCAATCCGTATGAGTTCGAATCTCTTCTCTTGCACCATTTAAAAAATAAGGCAATACATTAGCTGTATTGTCTTTTTAATTGATATTAATTAAAATTAG
>JAEDIE010000036.1 GCA_016296775.1 Bacilli bacterium
ATCTCTTTAATTCATGAACACTATTAATAGCTTTTTCTACCGCCATAACACCACGCTTTATTCTTGAGCAAAAACACAAAAAAATTAGATACAAGCAACAAAAAAGAGACTGATAATTTTAATCAATCTCGTATATTTAACCTTGGCGCGCTAGACAGGAATCGAACCCGTAACCTTTTGATTCGTAGTCAAATACTCTATCCAATTGAGCTACTAGCGCGTAAGATAATAATAAAACAAAGTATGATTCTTTTCAAATAATTTATGGGAATTTATACTATTTTTGACTGTTTTTTCTTTATACTTGTCCAGTTAATCAATCCATAAATATCAAATATTAAAGAAATAAAGAAAGTAATAACCATCATTAAATTAGAAATATCGTTTTTACATAATAATGACCATAAAATCATAACGATAATATCATTCAAAATGAAAAATAATGCATATAAATTGGATCTAAATAACAGTAATAAAGAAGCAATTAAACTAGCAACAACTGATAAAGTTGAAACAATTAAATTAGGTGTGTTAAAGTGTTCTAATAAAAAATAGATGGGAAAACATAGTAAAATTGAAAAAGTAATAATACAAACTATTTTAAAATTTGATAAACTAGCAATCTTAATTTCTTGTTCACCTCTACTTTTTGGATGTCTAATCCAATTTATAAAAGTAAAAATTGAAATAGGAACTGATATAAAAATCGATATAAACATTTCTCCATAATAGTGACTTAAATAAGAAATAACAGCATATACTATCATGTATAATAAACTAAAAGCTTCACCAATTATCCATCCTTTAGAAACAAATAACAGCATTAAAATACCAAGTAGTGTAAATATCGCTTTCAATGCACCAACTTTAAAAACAATAGAAAGAACAATACTAACTATTAAAGAAATAATAGTTAATAAGTATTCAAATAAAGAAATTTGTTTAAAAAAATTGGCTACTTTCTTCTTCATACTTCTATTGTATCAAAAGAAGAAAGATAAAGCCAATTTGGTTAAAAACTATATGATTTCTCAACTATTTTTCTAAAATATAAAGTATGCCAATTGTTTTAGGACCACAATGCGAGCAAATAACACAACCTGCTTCAGTTATATGAATATTTTCAATTGGAATATATTTTGCTAATTCATCATAAATATATTTTTCTTCTCCATCCATATGTCCTGAATGTGTAATAAATACACAATCCTTATCAATATGATCAAAATCTTTTTTAAATTCATTAATTTGTTCATCAACTGCTTTAATGTATTTTCCTCTTGGCATACGATAAACAGTTAATTTGTTATTAATAACTTTAGCAATAGGATGAATTTTAAATAATTCAGCCAAAGCTTTAGTCATGCCAGAGCATCTTCCGCCTCTATGTAAATAATCTAATCTATCAATACAAAACTTAGCACTTACTAAAGGTACCAATTCTCTAACTTTACTAGCTATTTCATGGATATTTAATCCTTCATCTCTAAATTTAGCCATCTTTAAAACAAGTAAACCGATACCTGTTGAAAGATTTTGACTATCAACAACTTCAATATGTTCTTCACTAACTTCTTGTCTAGCAAGAAGAGCATTATTATAAGTTGAACTTAAGCCACTACCAATACCAGTGAAAACTACATCATATCCTTGATCGACATATTGTTTAAAATCTTCAATCAATTCACTTACATTTCTTGCTCCAGTTGATGGAGTAATATTTAATTCATCAGCTTTCTTATATAACTCTTCACGAGTAATGCTAACTCCATCTAAATAATCAGTATCATCACCTTTAAAAGAAACATGTAATGGAACGATTTTAATGTCGTGTTTTTTTATTAATTCTTCACTCAAATCACAAGTTGAATCTGCAATAATAACAATTTTATTCATATATTTCTCCTTCAAATTTAAGTATGTACTATTATTATAAACCAAATAACATAGTATACAAAATTAGATAATTATTCTTTATTTAAAAATCAACTCTTTCAAATAGTTTTGATGCTCTTCTATATGTTAAGCAATGTAATAAGAAATAAATTGATAAAGATATTAATACACTTACTACTTGTACTATTACATTAGTAAAGAAATTGAAAAAATCTTTAAACATTGCTGGAAGAACAATCGTTGTTAAACATAATTCAATAATAAAAGTAAACATACCTAATAAAGAAGGAAGTACTATTGCTCTACCATTTTTATAAAAACAAGTAACAAATATTAAATCATATAAAGAATAACCTACTAAAACAAAAGCTATAACTGCTCCCATTTGATTAAAAGTAAATCCTACATCACTAATAGAAGCACCTTCTTGAACTAATAAATCATCTTTATATAAACTTCCAATTGAAGCTATAGCAACTAATAGTAACATAGATATTACTTGAATAATTGAAAGCAATATCATTCTAGCTTTAACAATATCTTTTCTTCTTACAGGAAGTAAACTTGAAAAATATATATCATTACTTTGTTGACCCTTGTTTGCTCCTAAAAATAAAATTGGATATGAAGTACAAATATAAATAAAAGATATGGCAATTGGATAACTAGGAATCAACGCCATTAAAGGAAATATAAATACAAATAAGTAAATTAAAGGATGCATGCATAACTTTAATTCTTTATAAAGTAAACTCTTCATTGTTTTTAACACTCCTTTCTAAATAAACCATAATATCTTCTAAAGAAGGTTCAATTATTTCAAAATCAGTATGATTCTCAATCTCTTTTATATAATCCATGCTAATTAAACCTTCCACTTTTTCTTCATGTTCTCTATATGAAATAAGTTTATTTTTTAAACTCTCACTTAATGATTCTTTACTACATCTTAATAATTTATATGAGCTAATAAATTCCTTCTTTTTACCTTCAAAAACAATATTTCCTTCTCTAATATAAACTATATCTGTAGCACATTTTTCTAAATCAGAAGTAATATGTGTAGAAAATAATATAGATCTTTCTTTATTTTTAACTATATCTAAAAACATTTCACAAATTTCATCTCTAGAAATAGGATCTAAACCGCTTGTAGGTTCATCTAAAATTAATAATTTAGCATCATGAGATAAAGCAACAGCTAAACTATATTTAACTTTCATTCCACTGCTCAATTGCTCTAATTTTTTATTAATATCTAAATTAAATAATTTACATAATTTATCAAACTTTTCTTGATTGAAGTTTTTATAAAATCTTTTTGTTACATCTACTATTTGTTTAATAGTTTTATTTGGATAATATTTAACTTCACTTAAAGAAAATCCAATACTTTGCTTAATTTCTAATTCGTTATCTTTCATGTTTTGATTAAAAGCATAAACTTCACCTTTATCAAAATGCACTAAATTCATTATTCCCTTTAAAGTGGTACTTTTTCCTGCTCCGTTTCTTCCAATAAATCCTACAATTGAACCTTTAGGAATAGAAAAACTAACATCATTTAAAGTGAATTTAGGATAACTTTTGCTAACATTTTTAATCTCCATTAAGTTTTCCATTTTTACATACCCACTTTCTTATATATTTCATCAGCTTTTATAAGGGCAATTCCTTTATTTTTATCACCTAGAACAGCTAAAATGTCACCTTCATTAATGTTAAACATTTTTCTAGCTTCTTTAGGAATTGTAATTTGACCTTTAGGACCTACCTTAACTGTAATCATAAATTTATCATTACATACTTCTTTCATAAATTCTTACCTTTCTTACTTTTCTTAATTATACATCATTTACTTATTTAAAAAAATGTATAAAGGCAATAATTATTAAATTTTAAACATAAAAAAAGCGATACTTGAACGTATCACCTAACAATTAAACAAAATGGTTGCGAGGGTAGGATTTGAACCTACGGCCTCCGGGTTATGAGCCCGACGAGCTACCAGACTGCTCTACCTCGCGATAATAAATTTGTTGGCGGAGAAAGAGGGATTCGAACCCTCGCTGGTTACTCGCCACTATCGGTTTTCAAGACCGACCCCTTCAACCGCTTGGGTATTTCTCCATCAATTTAATTTTTGGTGGACTCTACAGGACTCGAACCTGTAACCGATCGGTTATGGGCCGACTGCTCTGACCATTGCGCTAAGAGTCCTTTTAATGGTAGCTACGGGGGGACTTGAACCCTCGACATATCGGGTATGAGCCGACCGCTCTAGCCAACTGAGCTACGTAGCCAAATGGTGGACCCTAGGAGAATCGAACTCCTAACTTAAGCTTGCAAAGCTAACGTTATCCCATTTAACTAAGGGCCCATCTATCAAAAGCGCTTATTTAATATACCATAACTCTTTAACATCAAGCAAGTATTTTATTAATTTTTGGCGCTTTTTTTATGTTTTATTTAATATTCAAGAATTGTCTAGTTCTTTCTTGCTTTGGATTAGTGAATATCTCTTCTGGAGTTCCTTCTTCAACAATATATCCATCTTCCATAAATATTACTTTATTAGCAACATTTTTAGCAAAGTTCATCTCATGAGTAACAACAATCATGGTCATGCCTTCATCGGCTAAACCTTTCATAACATTTAATACTTCATTGACCATTTCAGGATCAAGAGCACTTGTAGGTTCATCGAATAAAATAATTTCTGGAGACATACATAAAGCTCTTGCAATAGCTACACGTTGCTTTTGTCCTCCGCTAATTTTATTAACTCTAGAAGAAGCCTTTTCTAACATACCTACTTTTTCTAATTCTTTTTTGGCTAATTCTTCAGCTTCTTGAACATTCATTTTCTTTATTTTCTTTAAAGCTAAAGTACAATTTCCTAAAACAGTAAAGTTATTAAATAAGTTAAATTGTTGGAAAACCATTGTTACTTTTTGACGATACTCTTTTAATATTTCTTTATTAACATTTTGCTTATTAAAAGCAATGTTTTCATTCAATAACCCTATTAATTCCTGTCTCTTTTTTAAAAACGAATCGTTTTCTTTTAAAAGTAAATCTTTGTAATATTCTTTCGTTTCTTTCTTATTTAAAGATTCTTTTAATTTAGTTTTTAAAGTAAATTTAATATCTTTTACTCTTTCTTTATGTTCTTCTTTTAAAAGAGCTAATTCTTTTTTATATGTACCATAATAATGACTTACAAGTTCATTATGATAATATATTTCTCCTTTAGATGGAGTTTCTAAATCTATTAAACACCTTAAGAATGTAGATTTTCCACTACCACTACTTCCAATAATTGCAACAACATCA
>JAEDIE010000021.1 GCA_016296775.1 Bacilli bacterium
TATTCACTTAATGGTGGGTACTATAGGGATCGAACCTATGACCTTCTGTACGTCAAACAGATGCTCTCCCAGCTGAGCTAAATACCCAAGTACTTATTAATCTTATATGAATATTAAAATTAAATCAAGTAAAAATTAAACAATTAGTTCATTTTCTTGTTATTTATATAATCTTCAATGACTCTTTTAGTAATATGATTAAGATTTTTAGGAAGTGAAGAGAAACTAAACCACTTTAAATCATCTACTTCACCTTTTTGAGGTTTTAAAGTTCCTTTAAATTCTTTTACAACAAAAACAATATCAATTGGAGAAATTTCATCATTGTTAGGATATACATGATGAAACTCTTTTCCAGAATAAATATTAAAAAAACTATATGAAATAATGTCTAAATTAGTTTCTTCTTTAATCTCTCTCTTTAATGCATCAATAATATTTTCATCAACTTCAATCATCCCACCTATATATCCATACATTCCATCATCACTTCTTTTTTCTAATAAAACTTCATTATTTTCATTAATAATTAAAGCTGTAGCACAAGGATAAAGAATAGTTTTATGTCCAATATATTTTCTAATTTCTTTTATATAATCCATATTATTTATTCTCTCTAATTATTATATTTGCTTTACACTTATATTTAGAATCTTTCAATATAATATCTTTACATTCATCAACCTTTATAGTTCCTTTTAAAGGATTTTTAATAGAATCAATGCTTCCTATAATTGAAGCCTCAACTTCACTATATTCAAAAGCAAGATCGCAATTTTCAAATTTACAATCAATAATTTTTAAATTTTTACAATAACAAAGTGGTTGTGTTCCTATAATTGTACAATTAATAAAAGTTAGGTTATTAGAATACCATCCTAAATATTCTCCTTTAACAATACTATCTTTTACTACAATATCTTTAGAATGCCAAAAAGCATCTTTAGTATCTAAAAATGAGTTGGAAATACATATATTTTTTGAATATTGAAAAGAATATTTACCTTTAAATTTAACATTTTCTAATGTTAAATTTTTACATTCAAAAAAAGCATATACTCCATTTATTGTACTATTATTTATTTTAATATTTTGTACTTTCCAAAATACTTCATCACTATTTAAAGTTGAATCATTTATGTTAACATTGTTGCATTCTCTAAAAGCTTTAATAACATTAAGGGTTGTATTAAATATATTTACATTAGAACAATACCAAATAGGTGCTCTCCTATTTTCTAAGAAAGTTGAATTAGTAATTGTTAAATAGTGGTTATGCCATAAAGGATATCGAAGATTAAATAATGTAGAATCAATATTAATATTCTTACATTCTTTCAATACAGATTCTCCATCTTTTACACCATCAAATTTTACATTTTTCAATGTTAAATTTGATTTATGATATAAGCTTCTTTCCTCATCAAAGGATTTGTCTTTAATTAATTTCATATTTAATACCTAATATATTTTAATATTTATTATTATTCTAAATCAAACTTAACTTTAATAATAAAAATAATTGTTAGCATTGTTAAAAAACTATATGTTTTCCTAATTGTTTTCAAAATTAAATAAATCTGTTGAAAGATATCTATCTCCACTATCTGGGAATAATACTACGATATTCTTGTTTTTATTTTCTTCAAGTAAGGCATAATCTATTGCTACTTTTAAACTAGCCCCACTTGAAATTCCTACTAACATACCTTCTAAACTTGGGACAATTCTTGCAAACTTAAAAGCGTCTTCATCGCTACAAGTTTCTACTTTATCAATAATAGATAAATCTAAAGTAGAAGGAACAAAGCCTGCTCCAATACCTTGAATTTTATGGGCTCCTTTTTTATTTTGACTAATTATTGGACTAGATAAAGGTTCTACTCCAATTATTTTAGTATTTTTATTTTTTTCTTTTAAATATTTTCCAGTTCCACTAATTGTTCCTCCAGTTCCAATTCCTGCAACAAAAAGATCAACTTTACCATTTAAATCATTAAATATTTCTTTTCCAGTAGTTAAATAATGGATTCTAGGATTTGCCATGTTATCAAATTGTCCTAAAACAAGAGCATTTGGAATTGATAAAGCTAATTCATTAGCTTTTTTAATACTTCCACCCATCCCCTCGCTTGAAGGAGTTAATACTATTTTTGCCCCATAAATTGAAAGAAGTTTTCTTCTTTCAATACTCATTGATTCTGGCATTACTAAAATACATTTTATATTCTTCATTGCACAAAGAGCTGCAATTCCAATCCCAGTATTTCCGCTTGTTGGTTCAATAATTACACAACCTTTATTAATTAATCCTTTTTCTAAAGCATCATTAATCATTGATAAAGCAATACGATCTTTAACACTGCCTGTTGGATTAAAGTATTCTACTTTTGCAAATAATTTTGCTTTTAAAGAATATTGTTTTTCGATATTTGTTAATTCAACAAGTGGAGTATTTCCAACTAACTCACTAGCATTTTTAAATAACATAAATGATTTCTCCTATATTAAAAATTATTATAAATATTAATAAATATTAATAAAGAAATATGCTTATTAATTTATCTAATTTTAAAAGAATATAAGGCACTGTAGGACAATTGTTCAGGAACACATAAAGCATCTTTAGGGCAAACAAAATCACTCATCGCTATGCTTCCATAAAGAACATTACCTTTATAATCTTTAAAAGGAATGAAATGATATTCCTTATCTATAATAACAAATGAAGGAAAATTAATTTCATCCATTAATTCTAAATTAACTTCCTCTACTATTGTTTTATTCAATTTGTAAGAAACAACATTACCATTATAAATATCAATTTTAGAAGGATAACTTTCTTGAATAAGTAAATCCCCTGTATGTTTAATGATTAACTGATCACCAGGAATAATATCTTCATCAATTTTTATATTAAGTGAAGAAGATAAATATCCTCCTTTTAATAAAATAGTGGCTTTTTCATCGTCTAAATTAAAATCAAGATTATAAGTTAATCTAGTTTCTTTTACTTCTATTAAACAAGAAGTAAGTAAGAAAGGTAAAAATAAAAATACAAATATTTTTTTAGATTTCATAACCTTATAATAACACTATAAATTAATTTAACAATAAACAGAAAATATATTTTAATTATGATTTTTTGACTTATTTATGTTTATTTTACATATATTTTTTTAGGTATTGAATACATAAACTTTATTTTATAAAGTTAAAGCATAATTAGGTTAAATTATGTTACCACAATTAAAGAAAGATGAAGTATTTAAAACAAATTCTAATGATTTAGAGTCTTTTTTTGATTGTATGGAAGTGAATTATTTCTCTGGTTTAGATTCATCTAAATTTAAATTATTAGGTAATAAAAATAATGATACTTTTTATAGATTCACCATAAATGAATGTGAATCTATAAAAGATGTAAATGAAGGTGTTTGGTGGCTAGGAAGATATTCTAGTGGAGTTAAACTTCGCTTTATAACAAATTCTCGAGTTATAAAAATAAAAGTTAAAATCAACGAAACAATGAATGTTTATAATATGCCTTTTATATCTAAACTTGGGTTTGATCTTTATTATTTTGATGAAGCATCTAAAAGATATAAATATAATAACTCAAGTATTCCTACTAATTTTAAAGATAAAGAATATGAATCAATATTAGGACTTTTTCAAGAAAAAAAAGATAGAGAAATTATAATTCATTTCCCTCTTTATTCTGGAGTCGATAAACTTGAAATTGGATTAGAAAAAGATAGTTATTCTATTCCATTAGATTATGAAAATAAAAATAAAATTGTAACTTATGGAACTAGTATTTTACAAGGAGCATCAGTTTCTCATCCTGGGTTAAATGTAACTAATATTCTCTCAAGATATTACAATCAAGATGTACTTAATTTTGGATTTTCAGGAAATGGATATTTAGAGCTTGAAATTGCTAAAATTATATCTTCTTTAAAAGATATAGAAATTCTAATTATTGATGCTTTTGCAAATGCTGGATGTGAAACGTATTTAGAAGATAATTTAGAAGCATTTATTGATGAATTCTACTTAAAACATAAAGATTTAAAAATAATAGTTATGAATAAAACATATATGACAATAAATGAAATATATCCAAGAAATGAAAGGTTAAGGAAATACTATAATAATTTCTTAAAAAGAGTTGTTAATAAATATAAAAATAAAGGTAAAAATATAATTTATGTAGATAACAATCATATATTTAATAAAACAATACTTGATGAATCAGAACTTCTCGTAGATGGAGTTCATCCAAATGATTTAGGAATGTATTATTTAACATTAAGTTATATTAAATCAATTAATAAAATTAAAGGAGTAAGAATATGAAAGAAAAAGAGAAAAAAGAAAGCAAAGTAAATAAGGAAGAAAAAGAAAAGGTAAGCTTATTTAAAAAGATTTTTAAGAAAGACAGCAAGAAAGATATTATTAATTCTGCTAAAAAAGAAGCTCATGAAAAAGCTTTAAAAGAAGAAATTATCATTAAAAATGACTTTCAAAAAGATATTCAATTTGATGAAAATGCTTATGTTTCTTTAAGACACATCGATAAGATTTACGATAATAAAGTTCAAGCAGTTTTTGATTTTAACCTCGATATCCAAAAACAAGAGTTTATTGTTCTTGTTGGACCTAGTGGATGTGGAAAATCCACCACTTTAAGAATGATTGCTGGACTTGAAGAAATCTCTGGTGGAGAACTTTATATTGATCATGTATTAAGCAACGATCTTGCTCCAAAAAATAGAAATATCGCCATGGTTTTCCAAAATTATGCTCTTTATCCTCATATGACAGTTTATGATAATTTAGCATTTGGTTTAAAAATGACTCATGTTCCTAAAGATGAAATTGTAGAAAGAGTATTAAATGCTGCTAAAATTTTAGGTCTTGAAGAATTACTCGATAGAAAACCAAAAGCATTAAGTGGAGGCCAACGCCAAAGAGTTGCTTTAGGTAGAGCAATTGTTAGAAATGCTAAAGTTTTCTTAATGGACGAACCTTTAAGTAATCTTGATGCTAAATTAAGAGTTCAAATGAGAGCTGAAATTATTAAATTACACGATGAATTAAAAGCTACAACAATTTATGTTACTCATGACCAAACTGAAGCTATGACAATGGCTAGTAGAATTGTCATTATGAATAAAGGTTATATACAACAAATTGGAACACCAATTGAAGTATATAATAAACCAGCTAATACTTTTGTTGCTTCATTTATTGGCGCTCCTGCTATGAATTTACTTAATGTTAAATATAAAGATGGGGTTATTACATTTAGAGATGGAAATACCCTTACTATTCCTAAACATTATTTAAAAGAAAAAGAACTTCCTGAAGAATTTATATTAGGCATTAGACCTGAAAATATTAAAACTACATTTAATGAAGATAGTGATTGCTATCCTGTTGAAATTCAAGTTGCTGAACTTTTAGGAAGAGAATATTATGTTCATACTTTATTTGGAGGAATAGACTTAGTTTCTAATACTGAAGTCAACGAAAAATTAAGTATGCATGATAAATGTTTTATTAAAATTGATAAAGAAAAATTACATTTCTTTAACAAAGATACACAAATGCGTATATAATTAAGACATGGCTCTTTTTGATAAAATATATAAAGCAAAATATAGCGCTAAAAACTACAAAAAATATTGTAAAGATGCTAATTCTACATTTGTATATACAAGTGTATATTTAAGTTATAATGAAAATTTAGATGATCTTCCTAAATTTGTTCAAAATGTGCACTATATCACATTGTTTTTAGCTGATACTTTAAATTCTTCTTTATTTTTATTCTTTTATGATGAAGAACATTATAAATTTAAAGATAAAGTAAAAGAGGCATTAAAAGATGCAAAAATGGATGAAGTTTTATCAATATATCTTTTAGCATTAGAAACATTTTCTAATGTTACAATTAATAGAACTTGTAACATCAATGAATTTAAAAATAGTGTTCCTAATAATGTTCAATATAACGCTAATTTCTATGAAGAAGAACTAGTAAAACTTCAACAAAACGATTATTTATATAATCAATTAAATAACTATTTTAAAGAAGAATTAGAAAAAACTAATAAAAATTAAGTATCATAACCATACTTTAACTTTTTTTTAATTATTTATTTTCTTCTATTACTTCGTATTCACCACTTTTAAATGAAATAGTTTTAGTTTGAGTAATTAATCCAACCAAAGACTTATTATTCTTTTGATAAATCATCATAAATAAATCAGTTAATAAGAAAACAACTGTAATGATCAATAAAATAACTACATTAAATCCAAAGTTATTTATTTTTATTATAGGAAGAGAAAGAAGTAAAAAGAAATTTATTCTAAAAAGAGGCATTAAAAATAAAAATGAAAATAAAGATAACATTCTAAGTAGATTTCTACTTAAATTTCTTAAAATAGATAATTCTTCACCATTATCTTTAATAGTTTTAATTTTACAAATAAATTCACCAACAGTTCTTTTATGTTTAATAATTGATGGAATTATTAAATATATAATTGATAAAGAAATAGTATAAGAAATCATAGAAGCATAAGAAAAATAAGATGATAAGGAAGATTGTACTTTACGATATTCATTATAATATATTTGATATTCTTCACTTTCTTTGATAATTGATCTAGCATTACTCATTCTTTTATCAAAGAAATTATACAATCCTTGATAGGCTTCTTGAGTTGATTCAATGATTTTTCCATCTAAATATAAGCTCAAATTATCATAAAATCCTCTCTCATTATTAAAAATAGCTACTTCGTTATATAATCTTTTTCCTAAACTATTGACTTGATAATCAAAATAATAAGCATAATTGAAATCTTCATCTGTTTTTGGTAATCCTAAAATATTTGTATTGTACCAATAAATATCACATTCCTTATATTTATCATTTTTTTCACTTAAATAAGTACAATAAAAATATTGCAAACATGTTTCTTCTTTATTTTTTACATTATCTATAAATGTTAAAAATAATTGTTCATCATCAAGAGGCATATTATTTTCATCAAACATTACTAATTTAGAATCAGAGTATAATTTATTCATACTAATTCGATAATTATTAGCTTCGTTTTCAAGGTTTTTATATTCGTTTGTTGAAGAAAAAATAGGAAAGAAACATGCTTCAAAAAGAATAATACCTAAAATAATAGATAAAAGAAAATCAATTAAAGAAGAAAAAAATCTTCTATCTTTCCTTAAAGATACTTTGGGCTTATATATCTTTTTATTCATTTATAGTTATATTTAATCCTTTTAAAAAGTTTAAAAACAAATTAAACCACTCAGAGAAATTCTTTTTATTTAAATCTAAATTAGTAGTTTTATATACATTTTCATCTCCAAGAGACATACCATGATCTCCTTTTGCAAATATATGAAGTTCAAAAGGTACTTTAGTTAATGAATAACTATTTGCTAAAGATAATGAATTTTTATATCCAACAGCATTATCTTCATAGGTTGAAACAATAAATGCAGCTGGAGAATCTTCATTAACCATTGTATCAAAATCCAATTTTGCTATTAAATCTTTATTATTTTTAGTTAAATTAATAAAAGAATCTTGATGTGCTCCATTTCTAGAAAAATAATTTACAGGATAAATATACGCTCCAAATGCAAGTTTAATTGAACTTAAAGATAAATTTTTAAATTCATCTTTAATATAATTGTTAGATAATAATCCAGCAAGATGACCACCAGCAGAAAAACCCATGATTCCTAGCTTATTTTTATCTAAATGAAATCTTGTAATATTTTCTTCAATATATTTTAATGCTAAATATCCTTCTAAAATTGGTGCAGGATAATCTCCATCATTTACACAACTATATTCAAGTACAAAAGATTGAATATTATTTTCAATACATTTTAATGCAATTGGTTCTGCTTCTCTAAAACTGGTAAAGAAATATCCTCCTCCTGGACAAATTAAAATTCCTGGATAAGTTCTTGAAATATTAACTTCTTCATTGTTGTCTCTAACATAAACAGTTAATATACCTTTTTCCTTACTCTTTTTTTTAATATTGAAATGTTTATATAAATCAATTTGCTCAAATATCATATTATTTTACCTTTCTTAAAGCCAATATATCGCCAAGATTCATTGTAACAAAATATTCTCCTTCATTAAATGTTTTACCACTTAATTCATCTTTCCATTCTCCAGTAGGAATAACAACTTTTCTTTTATTTCCTTTATAAATATTTGGAATAACTAATAAAGAATCACCTAATAAAAATTCATCATTAACATAAGCATATTTTGGATCATTAAATTCATATACTAAATGTCTAATAATAGGCTCTCCACTATCTTTACTTTTTAAAGCAATATTTATTATCTCTTCTTCAAAATGAGTATGTATTTCTACACTCTTTTTAACTAATTCTAAATTTTCTTTACTTAAAACTTTCCAAGGTGAAAGAGAAAATTGCATCATTGGAAATAAGCATGAAGCAAATGAATATTTAACAAATAATTCTTCATCTAATTTAAAATCTCCAGTTTCAAAACTAAGTAACATTCCTCCACCAATCATATCAGGACAAAGAAATGGATATCCAAGTAATCCTAAAGCAATACCATCATTAATTAATGTATTAATTCCTTCATTATCCCAAGAATGATTTTTATCTCTTAACCTATTAGCAACAGGAGAAATTCCATTATTAAAACCGACTCGAAGTTCACTTAAAGAAAATTCTTCTCCTAATAAGGAAAGATAATAAGCTTGTTCGCTTAAGCAATTAGAATTTGCAAATTTATTATCCTTTTTATAATATTCTGGATCACCAGCATCAATTTTAAAGCCATCTATTCCATATTGTTCCATCAATGATACTAAGACGTTTTTATAATAATTAAAAGCATCTTTATTGCTTAAATCAAATACTGCTGAATAACCATTCCACCATCTAGTAATAAATGTTGAATCATCTTGATTTTTAACAAAATATCCAAGTGGTTCTAATTTTCTAAATTCCTTACTATCTAAAGATACAAATGGACAATTCCATAACATTACTTTAAATCCTAAATTGTGTAATTCATCAACTAATTTCTTAGGATTTGGAAATTTTTCTTTATCAAATTCCCATACACCATAATCTTTACTCCAGCAATCATCAATCATTAATACACCACTTGGGAAGCCATTATCTAAAATTTCATGAGCATACTTTAAAACTTTTTCTTGAGTGCACTCATATGGCATTTCTATCCATGTATTGTATTGAGGCTTTCTAAACATATCTAAATCAACAATTTTATTAGTATGTCTAAATATATTTTTTGCAACATATAAGTAGGCTTCTTTTAAACTATTACCAACCTTTTTAAATTCAATATTTTCTTCACTTTCAATGTCAATTGAAGAACTCTTAAATTCAACATTTATTGGTAATTTAGAATAAATAAATCTACCTTTTGTAGTTAATAATAAACTTGCAGCTTGGTTTCCTCCATGCCACACATTTAAATCTCTTTTAAATCCTTCTTTAAATGGAGCATATAATCCATCATTAGCTGTTAAACCAAAAACATATTCATCTTTTTCTAAATTGAATGTAAATTTCATTATTAAAACCTCGAGTATTTAAACTTTCCTTGTTTAATTTCAATTTGTCCTCTTAATTCATCACTTGTCAAGCTTGTTGAAACATATATATCATAGACACCATCTTCAACATAAAAATCATTAAGCATTACATTAAAATAACTAAACGAATCTTTATTTAATAATACTTTAATATTTTTTGTTTCATGAGCTTTAAAGAATGTTTTATCAAAATTAACTAGTGATTTAGCACTTGTTTCAACCATTCTTAGTCTATTACCAACATAAATTTCAGTAACATTTTTTGCATCAATTTCACTATCATTTGTAACATCAAAACTAATTTCAAAATTTAATGAACCTAAATCTTTAATTTTTAAATTTGAATATTTAAAAGTTGCATAACTTAATCCAAAACCAAATTCATAAAGAACAGGAATATCATTGGTTAAATAATTTTTATAACCAACTAATACCCCTTCATCATATTTTTCATAGAAATAATTGCCTTTTGATGCATATGAATCTTCTTTAAAATAAATAAAAGATTCAGAAAGTTTTCCGCTTGGACATACTTTGTTTGTTAAAACATGACTTAAGGCTTTAGAAACACCTTCTCCTCCAAGACCAGCATAAACAATACCTTTGACTAAATTATTAACCTCATATAATTCAACTGGACCACCAGTATAAAGAATAAGAATTATATTTTCATTGATTTTATTTAATTCAACAATTAAATCATATATATTTTCATTTAATCTATATGCATCTTTATCACTTTCTTCTTTTTCTTCTCTTAAAGTTGTACCTACACAAAGAATAATTTTGTCAGCTTTTTTTGCTTCTAAAAGAGCTCTTTTCATTCCAAAAGGTTGAATAAGATTGTAACGAGTTACAAAACCATTTTCAAAACTTATATTAGAAGAAGGGAGATCACCTTTTAATTCTTCAACTAAATTATTATTGTTATTTAAAGGATTAACCTTGCTACTTCCATCTCCTCCGCTAATAGGATTAATAGCATAATCTCCAATTATTAATATGTTTTCCTTACTGTTTTTTAAAGGAAGAATATCGTTTTCATTTTTTAACAATACTATAGAATCTTCAACTGCTTCAACAATTTTATTTAATCTTTCCTCTTTAGTATAATCAATTGTTCTAAGATTTTCTCTATCTTTTAATATATCTTTTAAATTATCAAGACGAGCAATACATCTATTAACATCTTCTTCATTAATATAATTTTCGTTTATTCCTTCTTCTAATTGAGATAAAAAGTTATCTTGATAAGGCATTGCTAAATCTAATCCACTTTTTAAAGAAATAGCTCTATTTCTTACAGCGCCCCAATCAGAAATTACTACTCCATTATAATTATATTTAGAACGTAAAATAGTCGTTAAAAGATATGGATTTTCACTAGCATATATGCCATTAACTGGATTATAAGAGCACATTAAAGTAAGAGGATTACTTTCATCTATAGCAATTTTAAATGCTTTTAAATATTCTTCATTTAATGCTCTAATATCTACTTCACTTGATTCAAAAAACCTATCTCTTTCTCTATTATTACATGCAAAATGTTTAATACATGCTGCAATTCCTTTATTCTGAATTCCATTAATATAACTAGCAGCAAGTTTTCCACTTAATAAACTATCTTCGCTAAAATATTCAAAATTTCTTCCACAAAATGGATGTCTTTTTAGATTAACTCCAGGAGCAAGAATTATATCAACATTTTCCTCTATACAATCAAGAGCTAAACAATGACCTATTGAATAAAGAGCATCTTTATTCCAAGAACAAGATAATGTTGATAAACTTGGATAAACCCTATTAGCTTTAGAAATTTGTTCGTAATTTTCTTCTTTATAAACATATCTTAATCCATGAGGTCCATCACTCATTCTTAAAGCTTTAATATTATCGTTTGAATATGTATGCCAACAATCAACTCCACTTAAGAATTTTAATTTTTCATTTAATGGTTCATTAATTATCTTTTTCATTATTTTTCTCCTTTAAATAATCGTATAACACATTATAACATCCAGCAGTCCATCCTAACATCTCAGTTTCACTATATTCATTTAATATTGATCTAGAACCAATATTTACATCATATTTCTCCCATAATTTATTTGTTTTAGCAAATTCTTTTTCGACAGTTTTTGTATAAATTAATGCTAATTCAGTAGCTTTTTTCTCATTATTAATATTAATTGCTCCATCAAAAGCAATTAATATTAATGAAGGCCACATATTTGGATATCCCCATTGATAGTTACATCCTTCCTCTTCTTTTTCAGTAGATGCTAAACCATATTCATGAACTAATCTTTTAAATAATTTATTATAATTTCTTCTACAATTAAATAAATTAAATTTAAAAGGATAAAAACTTGCCATAGATAAAGTCGAACTAACTTTATTATTAACAAAATCATAATCATAATAAATACCATCAACTTTATTATGATTTTTTAAAAATGATGCTAATTTCCTAGCTATTTTTTTATAATTATATTTTGATTTATAATTAAATAGAGCATTAAATTCATCAACCTTTAAAAGATTAAAATACATCAATGAATTTAAATCAATTGGAACATAATTCAATTCTCTTTGATTAAATCTTGATGAAAAATCCCATCCGCTTTCACATTCTGCTAATGCATTCCTTCCAATTATTTCTTTATCTTCAAATTCATTTATTAATTTCTTACATCTAGCTTTATATTCATTAACAAAATTAATATATAAATCTTTATCATCAGAGTTAGATTTATATTGAAAAACTAGTGTATTTTCCACCTCTTTTGTTCGATTATTAATCCAAAATTCCATTTCTTTATTCATAGAATCTATTGTTAATTCAATAATATTTTTATCATTTGTTTTTACATAATAATCATTAACCATTGAGACAAAATATGGTGGCTGACTTCTAGTTAACATATCTAGTCTTGCAGCATTTGGCATAAAACCAAATTTAGAAATTAAATAAGAAATATCTAAAATGTTATTTTTTGCTTGTTCTAACAAATTATCTTGTAATAATCCTCTATTTAAAAAATAGGTATCCCAATAATATAGTTCGTCAAATAATCCTTCACTACATGGTGAATTATAAGGATATGGAACATCTATACTATTTCCTAATTTATTATGTGTTCTAATCGATTTTTTCCAATTATTTCTAATATAATTTCTAACTTCCATAAATAAATATATTGAGCCTAGAAATCTAGGCTCAATATCTCCTTTCAACTAAATTTTAATTATTTGAGTGATAATTCTGTTACAAGAATTTCAGTTTCTCCTAAACCAACTGTATGGTCAAATCCTAAAATAATAAATCCACTAAATGTTGAAACACTCTTTGTTATATCAATTACTTGAGTAACATTGCCTTCTTCATCAGGAGAAACATCATTCATAGTCCAAATGTTGTCACCTTCTCCTGATAATTCAACAACTACTTTTTGAAGAGTAGTATCGGATTTTAAAACTTTATATTTAAGAATAAGTTTTTCATATTCTTTTGTTGTATCGTATTTTGCAACAAAAGCGTCCCAAATTTGCCATTCATTTTCTGTTGTAGCACCAGTAAATGATAATTTATAACCTTCATCAGTTAATTCAGCTTTATAAGTATCTTTATTTGCTCCTTGATTATATTCATTAACCGTAATTTCACCATCATTTAATATTCCCTCATGAACATATTTTGAAGTTGAAGCAGAACCACCTTTTTCGATTAATTCAAGATTAGTGAGTAAAATTTCAGTTTCTCCTAAACCAACTGTATGATCAAATCCTAAAATAATACTTCCGTTAAATGTTGAAACACTCTTTGTTATATCAATTGCAATAGCAACATTGCCTTCTTCATCAGGAGAAACATCATTCATAGTCCAAACGTTGTTGCCTGGATCACTTTCTCCTGCTGCTAATTCAACAACTACTTTTTGAATAGGATTAGCGGATTTTAAAACTTTAAATTTAACAATAAGTTTTGAATATTCTTTTGTTGTATCGTATTTTGCAACAAAAGCGTCCCAAATTTGCCATTCATTTTCTGTTGTAGCACCAGTAAATGATAATTTATAACCTTCATCAGTTAATTCAGCTTTATAAGTATCTTTATTTGCTCCTTGATTAAATTCATTAACAGTAACTTCACCATCATTTAATATATTAGTATGTTTATAACCGGTAGTAGATTCACCTTTATCTTCAATTACAAAATTAACAAAATCACACCATTCACCTTCACCAACTGAATTAATGCCTTTAACTCTAGCTTTATAACTTCCTGGAACTTCAGCAAAGTTTTCATTTACTTCTGCAGTTTTCTTTGGTGTAAAAGCAACTTCCATATTAGGAATCTTTTCTCCAGCAACAGCAAAACGAGTCATACGAACATCAAGATCTAATAATGTCTCTGTTTCTCCTTCAATCTTATAAACTTCAAGTCCATAATTTGTAGCAGCAACATCCTTTTCAAATACTAATTTATTTAAAATAGTGTCAAATCTTAATCCATTAATTTTTTCTGGTACAGTTTTAGTTCCTTCGACTAAAGCCATTTTTCTAATTCTAATAACAACATTTTCATCATTTCCACGAGTTGCATCACTACTATCATTTGGATTGTTTAATTCAAGGAAAATAAATCCCCAAGAACCATCTCCTTGTTCACCAGTTTTAACATTATAATCACTGATATTCATTGAAAATTTAGAAACTTTACCTTTTTCTAAATTAATTCGTTTAAATTGTTTAAAATGTGCTTCTCCACTAAATTCAACCATAATTGCTGGAACACTTCCTTCAACAAGTTCAACTTCCATTTCTAAGCTTGAATAATTGTCCTTTTGATTATACCAGCATTGAACACTTGACCAATCTTTAGTTTCTTTTCTATTAAAACTAAATTGTAAATAGTCTTCATTTGAATCATCTACTTTATAATCTTTATACTCTGTTTTGCTACCACTTTCTTGAGATGCATTATAGCTTTCGTTAGTTACAACAAGACCAAAATTTTCAAATACTTTACTTGATAATTTATATCCTCTTACAGTTACTGCACATTCTCTTACATATCCTCCATCAACAGTAGTACATTTAACAACAGTTGATCCATTTCCAACACCCGTAACAGTTCCATCATCACTAACTGTAGCAATATTTGGGTTATCACTACTCCAAGTTACTGCTTTATTTGTTGCGTTTTCAGGTAAAACTTTTGCTTCAAGTTTTTGAGTTGCACCACAATCGACAGTAATAGATTCAGCAAGTTCAAGTCCAACAACTGGAACTTCTTTTTCAACGATTGGATCATCAGGATCTTTATTATCATTGTTACATCCTGACATACCCATTAAGGCAACTGCAGATAAACATAATACTGCAATTTTTGCGAATTTTTTCATTTTTTAATCCTCCATTTATTGTAAAAATTCTTTATTTCCTAATATATTTTTGGCAACTTCTACTGGTGCACTACACATTTCAAGTGTTTTCCATTCTTTTGTTAAAGTACGGAATTGACCTAAAGAAACGTCTTTATTTGCGCTCCAATCTGGTTTCCAAGTTGCCCCTTTTTCAACCCACCAGTCTCCACCAATATTAGCAACATATTTTGCATCTTCGATATCGCTTGGTTTGTTTTGATCCCATGTAAATAATCTTATTTCTAAAGTTGAATAAACATATTCAATATCTAACATATCGATAGCTTCTAAATCAGTTTGTTCACCAAAAGGATGGTAATTAAAACCTTTAGTTTCTTTATCTAATAAGATTCTTGTAGATTTATCTAACTTGTTATTAAAATATTTTCCTTCGAAATTTGTATGATAATCATTAACGAAGTTTTCATCATAGAAAGCGCCAACTGGATTTGCATGTTCAACAAAAACCCATCCTCTTCTCTTAGAATAACCATAAATTTTCATGTTTTTAAATTCTATTCCAGTATTAACACTTCTTTTTGTATTTTCTTGAGCATAAATTGTTGACCAAATACCAAGAGCCTTCCAAGAAGCAGGTTTTAATCCATTCTCACCTCCAGGTCTAGGAGCATGTTTCCAATCATTTGCCTCACTACAATTTGGAACAGCTTCATGATATAACCCATACACACTATCTAAAACGTCATATTGTTTACTAACATCAACAAAATATTTATTCTTTAATGATTCAAATTCATCAAAATTTGAATCATCAAGAGTTTTAATATTTTCTTCTTTAACCGTTATTCCTTTACTAGAAAGATAACCATCTTTAATTCCTAAATTAATGTTAGAGCTAAAATTAAAACTATCTTTTGCTATATTTTCTAACATATAATTAAACATTTTGTTGTAATCTTTATAAATATTTACTTGATCTTTTTTAGTATCTAAAGTTACAGCACTAGTAATTATTTCATTCGTTTCTAAATTATCTTCAAAATAAGTTACATTATCTTTTACATCTTCAGCAAAAAGTTTGACGTTATTATTTATCGTTGCTTTTTTAATATAATCTAAAGATTTTTGTTCGTTATTTCTTTCTTCAATTCCATAACAAGAAATTTTAATATCATCACTGTTTTCATTCAAATTAGTTAACATTCCATATAGTTTTCTATTATTAAATGAATTTTGATAACGATAAAAATAACCAACATCTTTCTCATGTTTTTGTTTAATATTTTCTCCCATTAAATATCCAAAATCTTCAGGAGTAAAATTTAAACTAACGGAATTTGAATATTTTTCATTTGATTCATTATCAAAGAAAATAAATTTATAACCTAAATATGTTTTTATTGTACTTTCAACAAATGTAGAAAGGTCATCTCCTAAAACAACAACATAATCATAAGGTTCATATAAAACCTCATTTTTAATTCTTTCTTCAAAAACAGAAGATTCATTTCCAAGTTCTAAAAGATTTAACTTTACATTGTATTTATTTTTTTCATATTTATTTATTAAATTAAAATATACATCATTTTGATAAGTGCTATCTCCACTAAAACCACTAGCAATTAAAAGAATATTCTTTTGTTCATATTTTGGAGTTGTAGAACAACTAGTAGCAAATAAAATAGCTCCACCTAACAATAATAAACTCTTCTTTTTCATATTATTAACCCTTTACAGAACCAATTGTTATACCCTTAATAAAGAACTTTTGAAGGAAAGGATATACAAGAGTAATTGGTAGCATGCCTAAGAAAATCTGAGCAGCTTGAAGATTTTTATTTCCTAAATTCTTCAAAGCTTCAAGTTGGTCAGGTGTTAATGTACCGTTTTGAGCAAGTTTACTTGGATCAGAACTTTCAAGCATAACATAAAGATATGATTGAAGTGGATACATGTTAGAATCATTCATAAAGAATATTCCATCAAACCATGAATTCCAATGTCCTACTGCTGTAAACAAAACGATTGTTACAATAACAGGAAGAGAAATTGGAACGAAAATTCTAAATAAAATTTGGAAATGATTGCATCCATCAATTAATGCTGCTTCTTCTATTTCTTTTGGTATTCCTCTAAAGAAATTCATAAGCATTAAAACAAACCAAACATCACAAGCACCAGGAAGAATAAAGACAAGGAAATTATCTAATAACCCTAACATTCTATATAAAACATATTGACTTGCTAATGTTCCACCAAAGAACATTGTAAAAACAAAAATCCATGCAATTGCTGTTCTTCCTTTTAAAACCTTACTGGATTTTGACAAAGGATATGCAGTTAAAATAATAACAATTAATGCTAAGGATGTTCCTAATATGGTTCTAGCAACACTTATTCCAAAAGCTTTAAAAAATTCTGGTTTTGTTGCAAGAATCATGTAAGCGTCTAATGTAAATCCCATAGGATAAACACTTACTAAACCTTGACTTGTAAACTTATCACTTGAAAAAGATAAAGCTAATAAATGAATGAATGGGAAAATACAAATCAAAGCTAAAATAGCTAAGAAAGTATAATTAAAAATTACGAAAATTTTTCTTGATGTAGAAGTTTTAATAGCCATAATAATTACCTAGAAAATCCTATACCCAAATTTCTTATAAGCGAAATAATAAGTTCCACCAACAAGAATCGATCCAACAAAACTCTTCATTAAACCAACAGCACTACTAACGCCCATTCCGTTATCTAAATTATCCGAGATTTGTCTAAAGATAAACGTATCAATAATATCACCACCCTTATAAACCATTGGGTTATACATAATATAAACTTGGTCAAAATTACCATTTAAAATTCCACTAATTGCTAATGTTGAAAGTAATGCAACTGTTGGAAGAATTCCTGGTAAAGTAATATGCCAAACTCTTTGAAGTCTATTAGCCCCATCAATTTCAGCGGCTTCATGAAGGCTCATATCAACTCCAGTAATAGCAGCAAGGAAAATAATCATATTATATCCCATGCCTTTCCAAATATCGGAAATGATAATGATAGCTCTAAACCAGTTATTATCGAGCATAAATAATATTTTTTCTTGCCCAAATAAACTTATTAATGTATTGATAATTCCATTATATGAGAACATTTGGTTGAATATACCACCCAAAATTACCCATGAAAGAAAGAAAGGAAGGAAATATGTAGTTTGAACAATTTTAGCAAACCATTTGCTTCCAACTTCATTTATAAGTAAAGCTAAAATTAAAGGAACTACAATTCCTAAAACTGTTTTACTTCCTGCAATTATTAATGTATTTACAATCGATTGTCCAAATGCTTTAAGTTGAAAAGCATATGTAAAGTTATCAAATCCAACCCATTCATTTCCAAAAAATGATGTAGATCCTAATCCAAATTCTTGGAATGAAATAATAACACCAAACATTGGACCATATCTAAATATAAGAGTAAATATTAATCCAGGAAGGAGCATTAACCACCAAATGAGTTGACCGTTTTTCTTGTCAAAACTCTTTAGTTTCTTTTTCTTTTTTGGTTGCTCAGCCCCACTTAATTCTAACGCTGTTTCTTTTTCCATAAACTATGCACTCTTTTTAGCAGTGTACCATTCGTTAACTTCGGTTTCACACTTACTTCCGCCAAGTGATCCCCATTCTTTAACATAACTACCCCATGTATCATCAATATTTACTTCACCCATTATGGCTTTAACAAAATATTCTTCAACGTGGGTAGAAATTTGACCACCAAATAATTTTTGTGATTTAGTTGGTAAATCATAATATTCTTCATAAATCCATCTATTTGTTTCTTTACTATCAAGAATTACTTTCCAAGCACCTTCATTAGTTAATCTTCCTAAAATATTAGCAAACCAGTTGGCTTGGAATTTAACAGCTCCATGGTCTTCTTTCCATTCAAGGAAATCTGGATAAACTTTCCAAAGATTCTTTAAGTGATTTGTCCATTCTTCTGGTGCTGCATTTTCAGCTTTAGGATCTATTTTAATTTGCTCTTGGAATTGATGGTATTGAGTATCAACTTCATATGGATCATGAAATTGAGTAGGACACCAACTCCATACATAACCATCTTCTGGTTTACATCCTTCTTTTCCATCCCATTCAATATAAGCATTAATCATCTTCATCAATACTTCTGGATGAGAGAAATTATCTAAACATACGTAATATGCACTTATTTCTTGTTTTGGAACAATAAATTTAGCACCCGTGTTAAGTGGAATTGGAGCACATGCCCAATCTTGAGTTGGTAAAAGGTCGGCAAGTGGATATTCATATTGCCACCATGGCCCAAAAATAATACCAGTCTTGTTTGATTTAATTGCAGTTTCTGCCATAGAAACATCAGTAGCGGCATAATCAGTAGCAATTAACCCTTCTTTATATAATGAATTGTAATATTTTAAAGCATTTTTAGTTTCATCTGTTGTTTCACTAGCAATTAACTTTCCATCTCTTTCAATCCATGAGAATGGATTAGCACCAAAAACTTGAAGATATCTATCTAAAGTTAAATATGATCCAACCATTGATTTTGATAATCCTAATCCACTAGTTGCGTTTTCTTTTTCTTTAAATACTCTTAAAACATTAGTTAATTCTTCAGGAGTTGAAGGAACAGAAAGATTATTTTTCTTTAACCAATCAGCACGATAATACATTACAGGAACTGAAAGATCGATATTTTCATATTGAGGAATTGCATAAATTTTCCCATCTTCTGTTTTTAAACTTTCAATAACTTCTGGATCTCTAAATAAGAAGGCTTTTGTTTTAGGTGAAGCATATTTATAAGTCTCAGTTAAATCTTTTAATAAGCCTTTTTTTAAAAATTGTTGATATTGACTACCATTAAGTTTAAGAATATTAGGTTGTTGTTTTCCTAACATTGTAGCAGTGAGTCTATTCTCATATTGAGTTGATGGAACTTTCCAAAGATAGTCCCATTGAATATTCATATCTTCTTTTAATTTTTTGATAAAGACATTAGTTTCTGGTGTTACATCTGAAGGAACTCTACTATCATTATGAGCTAGAAATTCCATAACACCTTTAACTTTTACAACCTCATCATATTTACCAAATGGCTTATGTTCAGGATCATAATAATCTTCTTCTTTTGGTGTTGAAGATGTACAACTTGATAACGAAAAACTTGCTAAACTAATAGCCGTTAAAACCATAGCAATAAACTTACTTTTCATAAATGCTCCTATTTTTGTTTTTATTAAAACTTCATTTTAATAGTAAAAAAATAAGATTAAATATTCAATTTTGTAAAATTTACATAATTATGTTTTTTTGACTTAATGATTATTTATATTATCTCTTCGATATTCTAAAGGAGTGATCCCTTTATTCTTTTTAAAGAAATATTGGAAGTGAGATATTGAATCAAAACCAACTGCAAGAGCAATATCCCTAACCATTAAATCTGTTTCGCTAAGTAAATACATAGCTTTTTTTATTTTTACATCAGTTACTAAATCTTTAAAATTCTTTCCAGTAAGTTTTTTAAATAATCTAGATAAGTAAGATTCATTATAATGCATGACTTCACTAATCTTTTTTAAAGATATATCTTCATTTGTATGTTCATAAATATAATCTTTAATTTTAGAAATTAATTTAACATTATCATCATCTTTTTGTTCGTATAATTCTTCTAATATAAAGTAAAAACCTTTATTTGTGTCTCTTAAATAAGAAATACTATTCATTTTTGTAAATAAATTATTTAGTGTATCTTTATTTACTTTTAAAGTAGAAACAATAATATTGATAGTAATATTATGCTCTTGATAAATAACTTCTTTACAATGAGAAAAAATATCTTTATTCAATATAAAAGAAGAATAAATTCCTAATACTTTATTATCTATTTTAAATATATTTTCACATTTTAGATTTAAAAAATGTGAAAATATATTTGCTAACTTAAAGAAACTATCATTATCTATTTCTTTATTTAATAGTATTAAACTAAAATAACCTTCTTTAATATCAAAATCTTTATTAATTAACATATCATTAACTAAAGAAACCATATTATAACGATATTTTTCAACTAATAAATCATTCTTTTCATTAATTAAATTAAGATGAGATTTATCATTAATTTCTATTTCATTTAATTCTTGAATCATCTCTTTTATATTGTTAATAATTGTTTCTTCATCTTCAATTTTTAAGACATATCTACTATCTTTTACTTTTGTCGCATTATAAATATAATCAAACGTATCCATTCCTGTTAAAAACAAAGTTCTCATCGATTTAAAACTATTTTTAAGTTGTTTTGAAAGCTCAATTCCATTTAATAAAGGCATATCAATATCACAAACTAAAATATCAATTCTATTAGAAGAAGCAAATTTTAAAACATCATTTGGCTTATAAAAAACATTTACAGATTCATCTTTAAAATTTTCACTTATTAATTTAAAGAAAGCATTTGCTATTATTTTTTCATCATCGATTACTACAATATTCATATTACTTTGCTAACTTAAATGTTATTTTTAGCCCTTTAAGTTCTTCTCCTTTTTCAATTATTACTTTACTCTTATTTTGACTATAAGTCATTATTCTTTGACAAACATTAATTAAACCACTAGTCTCAATGTTTTCTTTATATACTTGCTCATTTAATGATTTAATTATCTCATCATCAATATACCCATTATCTTCAAAAGATATAAATAAACTATCATTTTCCTCACTAATGTTAATTTTTAATATACCATTATCGATATTTTTAAAGGCATATTTAAATCTATTCTCAACAATTGGTTGAAATATAATTTTAGGAACTTGAATGGTATTATATTTTTCATCTAAAGTGTCTATTTCATATTTAACATTATCCTCAAATCTAATTTTTTGAATATTTAAATATTTATACATATGGTCCCATTCTTCTTTTAATGAAACAATTAATGCTTTATTTTTTGTAATATAACTATAATAAAGGCTTATTTGTTTAGTTAATTCCAACGCTTTATTATAATCTTCCATTTTAATTAATGATTGAATAGTAGCAAAACAATTATAGAGGAAATGAGGGTGAATTTGAGATTGTAAAACTTTAAATTTAGCATCTTTAACCCTAATTTCTTGAAGATATTTTTCATTAATATAAGTATTTAACATCTCACTCATTGAATTAATACCATCTATTAATTCTTGTAAATCAGATTTAGTTTTATATGTAATTCGATAATTAAAATCACCTTTAGAAATATTTTTTAATGCTACTTGAATCTCATTAATTGGTTTTCTCATATATAAATTTAATAAAAGAAGAGTAATACAACCAGTAATAGTAATTAAAACAATACCAATAATTAAATAAACTATTGATACCATTCCTCTATTAGATAAATTATTTAAATTTAAACAAGTTCTTAAATATACATTATCATTTAATTCTTTACATGATACAAAAGTGTGAAAATTCTTATAATTTTCAATTTTTAAATTATTTAAATCAGATTCACTAAATTCATAATTAGACAAAGAAAATATAATCCTATTATCATTAATTAAATAATTAAAATATGGTGTATTTAAGTTAGTATTTATTTCAAATAAATTTGCAAACTCTTCAATATTTAAATCAATAGCAATTTTAAAAGCATCATCAATATCAGTTGAAAATAAATAATATAAATGCTCATTATAAATATAATAATTTATTTCATCCTTATAAAAAGGAACATTATTTAATAGATAATCTAATTCTAAAGCACTTCCACTAGTAACACTAGAAGTATGCAAAATTGGATATGATTTTCCATCTATTTCTTGAAATTTAGCGCCAACACTATTAACACATGTACTAGTTAAAACATAATTTTCTAAATAATCACTAATATCATTTAAAGCTTTAATTTTTCCATATTGATCATCTATTGAATCATAATAATATGAAGATAAAAGTTTTCTTTCATTTAAGTTAGAAATCTTTACTGAAATTTCTTGAAATTTAACAGAAAGATTGTCAAATCTATTTACAAAAGAATCTGATTGTTTTTCAACAATACTTATTTCTTGTTCTTTTATACCTTCATTACTAAACATATATAAAGTAACTGAAACAAAAATGGCACTAATTAAAAGAACTATTTCAGTAATACTAATTATTGCTGTAATTTTTAATCTTTTCTTCATATTACAAATTATATTATTTTAAAGTTATAACATAAATAATTATTTAAAATAAATGGGATTTCATATGGTTTTTTTATTTGCTAGCTTCAGGAAGGCAATGCATTCTTGTTCTATTCATCATTCTAAAACCTTCACTAGGAATAGAAAAAGTTCTAAATCCATATTCAATTGCACGAACTTTCAAATATAAAACTACACTATTTGTCGCTTTATTTCCCTTAGGGTATTGTGAAGAATGTAAATAAAGAGCATTAATTTGTCTTTTAAAATGTCCATAAGTTCTTACAAATTTATTAGGTTTATTAGTCATAAATAAAGCAATAGCTTTAACATCAATATCATTATTTACCAATGTATTATTTGGTAAATAATGAGCAAAGATATCTTTATAATTAGCAAAATTACCTAGTTCTTTGATAGCTTTACCTACATTTAAATGATCAGCGTGACATTCACTACTTACATCAGGATCAGGAGCAAAAATAATATCTGGTTTAACATCATTAATAGTTAAAGCAATACCCTCTAATAAATCTTCATATTTATAGTTATTTCCATCACAAAGAGATAAAAATCTAACATCGGTTACACCTAAATATGAGGCACTTTTAATAGATTCTTCTTTCCTTCTTTCTATTAATTGTTCTGTAGATAATTCTTCAGTTAAATTATCTCTTCCAAATCTTCCATCAGTACAAATTAAAAAGATTACTTTCTTTTTTAATTTAACTAATTTAGATACTGTTGCTCCAGCTCCTATTTCTATATCGTCTGGATGAGGTCCAACAAAAAGATATGTATTAAACGATTCTATTTTTTCATTTTTTATAGCTAAATTTACAATAACTCTAGTTAATCCCATAAATTTATTTTAACATTAAAAATTTAAGTAGTTAATAAAATAAAGGATTAAATAAAAAATATATGATAAATCATATAGTTTTTTATTAAATTGAAAAGTTTGGATAATCCAAACTACTAATATCAATATTACTTAAATAAATATCATAAATAGTAAGTTTACTATTAATAGAACCATAATAAGTTTATACTTTATGTTTGTAGCTATAAAAACTTTTACTTTTGCTTCATCATTTGATTTAGCAAACTTACTTTCTATTCCTTTTAAGGTTATTTGTAAAGAAGATGTTAAAATTGTATTTTTAAATATAAAAGTATAAAACTATAATATTTAAATATGTTAAGTACACTTATACCAACAATTTTTATATTTCAATCTAATTAAAAAATCTTACATTTTTCAAAATTTAAAGATAAAATAACAAATGTGTGTTGCTAATAAGCGTAAGTCCAACCTGGACTTACGTTATTTTTTTGGAGGATTTATGAAAGAAAATAAATTACAAACTAAAAAAATTTCTACT
>JAEDIE010000022.1 GCA_016296775.1 Bacilli bacterium
TATTCATCAATTGCTTTAGCAGCATGTTTACCAGCTCCCATAGCAAGAATAACTGTAGCAGCACCAGTAACGGCATCTCCTCCAGCATATACACCAACTCTAGTAGTTAATCCGCTTTCTCCACTTGTAACAATACAACCATGTGAATTTGTTTCTAATCCTTCAGTTGTTTGCTTAATAAGTGGGTTTGGACTTGTACCAATTGAAATAATGACACAATCAACATCGAGTTCTTCATATGTTCCTGTTCCAACTGGTCTTCTTCTACCAGCTGCATCTGGTTCACCAAGTTCCATCTTTTCAACTTTCATTTTTGAAACTAAATGAGTTTCTGGATCACCAATAATTTCAACTGGATTATTTAATAATTTAAACTCGATGCCTTCTTCCATAGCATGTTCAACTTCTTCTTTTCTAGCTGGAAGTTCTTCTAAACTTCTACGATAGACAATGTAAACATGTTCAGCACCAAGTCTTAATGCACTTCTTGCAGCATCCATTGCGACGTTTCCACCACCAACAACAGCAACACTCTTAGCATGTTGAATTGGAGTTTCACTATCATCAAGATAAGCTTTCATTAAGTTTGTTCTAGTTAAAAATTCGTTAGCAGAATAAACACCTTTAAGATTTTCACCTGGAATTCCCATAAAACGTGGAAGACCAGCACCACTACCAATAAAGATAGCTTCAAATCCATATTCATTTTGAAGTTCATCAATAGAAATAACTCTACCAATAACCATATTTGTTTCAACTTTAACACCTAAAGCTTTTAAGTTATCAACTTCCTTTTGAACAATTGATTTTGGAAGTCTGAATTCTGGAATACCATAAACAAGAACTCCACCTGCTAAATGTAAAGCTTCAAAAATAGTAACATCATAACCAAGTTTAGCTAAATCACCAGCACAGGTAAGTCCACTTGGACCACTACCGATAACAGCAACTTTATGACCATTTGGTGTAGGTTTTACAACCTCGCCTGTAGTATGGGCATTGTGATAATCAGCAACAAATCTTTCAAGTCTACCAATAGCAACAGGTTCTTTCTTTTTCTTTGTTACAGGATCAATACCAATTCCTCTAGTACATTTTCCTTCACATTGAGATTCTTGAGGGCAAACTCTACCACAAACGGCTGGTAAGCTGCTTGATTCGGAGATAATTTCGTATGCTCTTTCGAAATTTCCTAATGCTACTTCATGAATAAAATCTGGAATATTAATATTTACAGGACAGTGAGCAACACATGGTTTAGTTGGACATCCTAAACATCTTTTGGCTTCATCAATAGCCATTTCGGCTGTATATCCTTCAGCAACTTCCTTAAAGTTATGAGCTCTAACTTTTGGATCTTGAGATGGCATTGGGTTTTTAAATGGAGCCATGTTTGGTTTATATTCTTTATACATAATTATTTAACCTCCTTCTTGAAAAGGTTACATTTTGCTTCATCATAAGCTTTCTTTTCAAAGCCTTTATACATGGTTCCTCTTTGCATAGCTTCATCGAAATCAACTTCATAAGCATCAAAATCAGGACCATCTACACATGCAAACATTGTTTTTCCACCAACTGTTAATCTGCAGCATCCACACATACCAGTTCCATCAATCATAATTGGGTTCATGGAACAAACACATTCTGGGACACCATATTTTTTACAAACAGCGGTAACAAATTTCATCATAATGACAGGACCAATTGAAATGACCTTGTCAAATTTAACACCACTCTTTAACATTTCTTCTAATGGAAGAGTAACAACACCTTTAGTTCCATAACTTCCATCGTCAGAGCAAGGAATAAATTTATCACTGACTTCTTCAAATTCTTTGCTTAAAATAACTAAATCTTTGTTTCTAAAACCAGCAATAGAAGTAACTTTCTTGCCAGCATCGTGGAAAGCTTTTGCAATTGGGTAAGCAATAGCTACACCAAGACCACCACCGATAACACAAACATTTTCACCTGTGATTTCTGTAGGTTTTCCTAATGGACCAACAAAATCATGTAAACAATCGCCTTCTTCAAGTTGATTTAACTTATAAGTTGAGGCACCAACGATTTGAAAAATAATAGTAACTGTACCTTTAACAGGATCAGTACCACCAACAGTTAAAGGAATTCTTTCGCTATCTTCCTTAGCTCTTAAAATGATAAATTGACCAGGTAATGCTTTTTTAGCAATAAATGGAGCTTCAATTTCCATTAAAGTTTCTGTTGGATTGAAAATTTCTTTTTTAACAATTTTGAACATAAAAATTCTCTCCTTCAAACATTAAAATTATACTCTTTCAAATATTATTTTTAAATATTAAAAATAAGAAAAATTATGAATTAATAAAAATGATATAGGAAATACATAAGATTTTAATCTAAACAATTATTTTTAATAAAATTATCTAGTGTCAATTCATACATTTCCTTAGCATGTTCTTTTATATATTTAAAATCAGTTATTCCATTACTAGTTTCTAAAATTTGATATGATTTATCGTGTATTTTGTTTCTTCCACAAATAATAATAACTTTAGATTTATCTACATATTTTAAAATTCCACTAATTACTTTCCCATTTAATGATTGTTCATCAAAAGATCCTTCTCCTGTAATTATAAAATCTTGATTCTTTACTAATTCTTTAAAATTAGATAATTCTAATAATGTATCAATTCCACTTCTTAATTCTCCATTTAAGAAAGAATAAATACATCCACCTAATCCTCCAGCTGCTCCACTACCAAAAACAGTGGCTAAATCAATATGTTTTCTAACTTTTAATAAGTTATTTATATTAATCATTCCTTTTTCTAATATATCTAATTGTTCTTTAGAATATCCTTTTTGAGGACCAAAAACATAACTTGCTCCTAACTTTCCAATTAAGGGATTAGTAACATCACTTAAACCAATAAATTTAATATCTTTAATTAAATTATTTAACTCTTTATCATCATAATCTTTAATAGATATTAAGTCTTCTCCAGTTAAATTATTTTTATTTTCTATCTTTAATCCAAGTTCTTCTAATAAACCTATACCAAAATCATTTGTAGAACTTCCACCTAAACAAATATATATGGTTTTTACACCTCTTTTTATAGCGTCTTTGATTAAAATACCTATGCCTTTCGTCGTTCTTTTTGTATTTTTAATAACATTTGTAACTAAAGGCAATCCTATAACCTTACTTACTTCAATAATTGCTTTATTGTTATCGAATATAAAATATGGAACATTAATACTCTTATATTCAGCATCGATTGTATCACAATTTATATATTCTCCTTTTAAGAAAGAAGAAAAAGCTTCTAAGCTACCTTCTCCACCATCTGCAATCAAAAGAGTTGATAAATCAATATGTTTTTTATATTTTTTGTTTATTAAAGATGAGGCAATATTAACAATGTCTAAACTTGAGAGCGTTCCTTTAAAGGAATCAGAACATAGTAAAATCTTTCTCATGCTTTAATTTTACCAAAAAAGATATTAAAATAAAATTATTGAAAAGAGGAAAAAATATGAAAAAAATAATCAAACCTCTAATTGCCCTAAGCTGTTTTGTAGCTTCAATTTTTGTTGCTATGCCTATAGCTAATGCAGTACAAAACGACTTTGGAAACGTTTCAGTTTCAATGGGACATTTTGAGGATTCTTCAACAAACAAAGCGTTAACTTATAAACTTTATAAGCCAAAAGGTGTCGATGAAACAAATAAAGCTCCTGCAGTTTTACTTCTTCATGGATATCAAAACGATCATGAAACTAGCTCAGCCTATGCTATTGAACTTGCTCGTAGAGGATACGTTTGTTTAGCTCTTGATGAGTACGGACATGGTTCAACTGAACTTTCAATGATTAATAGAGGATATGTTAATCATAAAACTAACTTCACTTTTGGTACTCCAAACGAAGATGGAAAATATGTTTTAGAAATTGGCGGACAAACAAGATATAAAGTTTTAATGAACTTCTCTTGTTTATCATTCTTTAATGACATCTACTCTAAAGATGGTAAATTTGATGAAAATGGAAATTATACTGGAGTAGATACTGAAAGCACTAATTATATTAAAGATTCTTCAATGGGTGGTGTTGCTGCTTATGCTTACTTAGCAAGCCTTCCCTATGTTAATGCAAATTACATGGGAATTACAGGCCATTCTATGGGTACATGGGCTTCATGGACTGTTGCTGCTGCCTATTCAGGTGGAGCCACTATTGAAGGAGTAGGAACTATTCCTCAACCTAAATGTACTGTTCTTCAATGTGGAGAATTATTCTCAAAAGAAGCTTATAGTGAACATAGCGATATTACATTTAGCAATGTTTTACTTTTAACAGCTAAATATGATGAATTTAATTATTTTAGAGATTATGAAAAAACTCCTGTTACTAAGGAAATGATTAAATCTCCTTTAAGAGTTGAATTCTTAAATAATGAAATCGGATCATCAAATAATGGAGTTACAACTGATAATGCTGAATGGAATAAAACATTTGGTAGTTTAAAAGATGGTACCGCTAGAAGATGCGAATACCTTATTACAAATCATAGATTAGTTACACATGATGCAAAAGCAGTAAGTGTCACAATGGATTGGTTTAATGATTCAATGGTAGATGCTTCAAATAATAAGATAATTGATACAAAATTATCTTCCACTAATCTTATTTATATGTGGAAAGAAGTATTAACATTACTTGCACTCTTCTGTGCTTTAGGTATTGTTATTTCAATGTGTTTCGTCTTAACTGAAATTAAATTCTTTAAAGATTTAGGAAATGGTGTTGAACCTAATCCAAATTATGAAAAGAAAGGATGGAAATGGTGGAAAGGAGCTTTAATTACTATTGCTCTTGGTGGATTAACTTATCCATTCTGTACTCAATTAGGACACGGATTATTCCCACTTCCAGATACAACAGTATTTAGAATGACAATTGGAAACGGCTTCTTAATTTGGTACTTAATTCTTATTTTATTCATGTTAGGATTTATCTTTGTTCCATTCTGGATGAATAGAAAGAAAAATAAACAATACGAAATTGATCTTCTTCAAAGTGGATTATCTAGATACGCTCCTAAAGTAGAAGAAGTTCCTGTAACATCAACTACTACTATTAAAGAAGAAAATTTAGAATCAACTTCTAATATGGAAACAACTAAAATTGTTGAAATTAAAGAAGGAACTAAAAAAGAAAATAAGAAATCAAAAATTCATAGAGTTTGTAAGATTGACTGGGTATTAATTGGAAAGAGCGCATTACTTGCTTTATTAATGGTTTTACCGATGTACTTACTTCTTGCTATCGTTGAAAGATCATTTAACCTTGACTTTAGATTTATTTGGCCATTCTTTAGAACATTTAGTTTAGAAAGATTTGGACAATTCTTAGTTTACCTTCCAATGTTTGTATTATTCTATGTCTTAAATAACTCAGCAATATTAGCCAGAAATAGAACTAAATATACATCAATGAAAGGTTGTAAAGGATTCTTAAATACCTTCTGGAGAGTTGCTTTATCAATGGCTGGTGGTGTCCTTCTTATTACATTACTTGAATATATTCCATTCTTCATGCAACTTGGTCCAGGTGCTGATTTACTTTTCTCACCTACATTTGGTGGACCATTCATGTCATTATTAATTGTATTCGTTCCACAAGTTATTATCTTCTCATTAATTGCTACAATTCTTTATAGAAAAACTGGTAATGTTTATGTTGGAGCATTCATCATTGCTATACTTGCTTGTTGGATCGTTACAGGTGGTAGTGCAATACTTTAAAAAGTATTTAAATAAGTAAGAAAAATGAGTAGGAGGTTTAACTCTCCTACTCATTTATTTTTTAAAAACCATATTATTTCACAACTATTTTGTTAAATTCATAATCAACAATATACTTGTTTTTAGGTTTTAAAGTACCATCAATTATTTTTCTAGCAAGTAAGGTTTCTACATTATGTTGAATATATCTTTTTATTGGTCTAGCTCCAAATTCTTTGTTAAAAGCTTGATCTAAAATATATTCTTTTAAGTTTAAAGTGAATTCAACTACAAAATATTCATTCTCAAGTCTTGTTTTAAGATCATTTAACATCTTATCAACAATCTTTAATTGAACTTCTTTATCAAGATAGTTGAAATACACTATTTCATCAATTCTATTTAAAAACTCTGGTTTAAATGAACGATGCAATATTTCTTCTAAAGCCCCACTGTTTCCGTTTAATATTTCTTCACTACCTATATTGCTAGTCATAATAATGACAGTATTTTTAAAATCACAAAGTCTTCCTTGAGCATCAGTAAGTCTTCCATCATCCATTATTTGAAGAAGTAAATTTAATACATCTGGACTTGCTTTTTCAATTTCATCAAACAATACAATAGAATATGGATTATGTCTTACTGGTTCAGTTAATTGACCACCTTCTTCATAACCAATATATCCTGGAGCAGCTCCAATTAACCTAGAAACACTATATTTTTCCATATATTCACTCATATCTATTCTAATAATATGAGATTCACTATCAAATAAAGCTTCTGCTAAAGCTTTAGCAACTTCCGTTTTACCAACTCCTGTTGGACCAAGGAAAAGAAAACTTCCTATTGGTCTATGAGAATCATTAATTCCTGCTCTTTGTCTTAAAATAGCATCACTTACTAAAGTAATTGCATTATCTTGTCCAATTACTCTTTTACTTAAAATTTCTTTTAAATTTAATACTCTTTCTTTATCTCCTCTTGAGATTTTATTGACTGGAATATTAGTCATTTTAGAAACAATTGAAGCAATATTATCTTCAGTAATTACATCACTTAATAATTTATGATTGTTTTCATTACTTTCAATTTTAGCTAATCTTTCTTTTAAAGCTGGAATCTCTTTATATTGGATTTCGCTAGCTTTTTGATAATTTCCATTAGCAAAATAGTTATTTAATTTAAAGTTAAGTGAATCAATCTGTTCTTTAATCGATTTAGCTTCTTTAATTTCTTCTTTTTCTTTATTCCATTTAGAAACCAATTCTTCTTTTTGATTATTTAATGAAACTAAATCTTCTTCCAATTTCTTTAATCTAATTTTTGATTGTTCATCTACTTCTTGTTTTAAAGATATTCTTTCTATTTCTAATTGTCTAATTTTTCTTTCTACTTCATCAAGTTCACTAGGCATAGATTCAATTTCTACTCTTGTTTCAGCACATGCTTCATCAACCAAATCAATAGCTTTATCAGGTAAAAATCTATTTGTAATATATCTAGTTGATAAGTTAACAGCAGCAACTAGAGCATTATCACTAATATGAACACCATGATGAGCTTCAAATCTATCCTTTAATCCTCTTAATATAGATAATGTATCTTCTTTAGTAGGTTCATTTACCATAACAGGTTGAAAACGTCTTTCTAAAGCTCTATCTTTTTCTATATATTGTTGATATTCCTTCAAGGTTGTTGCACCAATACAATCAATTTCTCCTCTTGCTAAAATAGGTTTTAACATATTAGAAGCGTCTAAAGCTCCACTATTTCTACCAGCTCCAACAATAAGATGAATTTCATCAATAAATAATATAATTTTATGATTGCTTTCTTTAATCTTGTTTAAAACTGCTTTTAAACGATCTTCGAATTCACCTTGATATTTAGCTCCTGCAACAAGAGCACCCATATCTAGTTCAAATATTTCCTTATCTTGAAGAGTTGCAGGAACATCTTTAGCTACTATTCTTTGAGCTAAACCTTCTAATATAGCCGTTTTTCCTACTCCTGGTTCTCCTAATAAGATAACGTTATTTTTAGTTTTTCTTGCTAATATAGTAATAATTTTTCTAATTTCATCGTCCCTACCAATAACAGGATCGATTTTATTATTTTTTACTTCATTAGTAATATTTCTTCCAAATTTGTTTAATACTTCTTTGTCATTTGAATAATCTTCATAACCTTGCATAATTCAATCCTCCTATTCATAAATATATTATATCAGATATTTAGCACTCTGCAAGTAAGAGTGCTAAAATATTTTTTTATATATTTAATAAAATGTTAATAAGATAAATATTCAAATTATGATAGTATAAAAGCATGGCAAAAATTATATTAGTTGGTGGCGGCACCGCAAGCGGTAAAACATACGTTATAAATGAAGTTGTTAAACTTATTGGAGAAGAAAATGTTACTCATTTAAGTATAGATGACTATTATAAGGATTTAACTTCTCTTTCTATGGAAGAAAGAATTAAAGTTAACTATGATCATCCTAAAGCATTTGATTGGCCTTTAATTAAAAAACAACTTATTGATTTAAAAAATGATAAAACTATTAATAAACCTATTTATGACTTCACTGTCCATAATAGAAGTGAAAAGTTTGTAGAATTAACTCCTAAAAAGATTGTTATTGTTGAAGGTATTATGGCTTTAGTTAATAAAGATATTAGATCTATAGGAGATTTAAAAATATTTATTAATGCTACAAGAGAAAGAAGATTGCTTCGTAGAATGGATAGAGACCAAAAGGAAAGAGGAAGAAGTGTTGATTCAATTATTAATCAATATTTCTCAACTGTTCAACCAATGTATGAAGAAATTATTGAACCATCAAGCTATTATGCTGATATGTTAATAAATAATGATGGATATGATAATAAATCTATTAAAGTATTAGCTGCTGTTATTAAAGCTTTAATAAATGGAGAAATGGAATAATATTCCATTTTTTTATTTGCAATAAAAAAAGACTATATTTTCATATAGCCTAATTCTTTATAGTAAATATTTAATTAGTAAGGTTTAACTTCTTTCTTTGGAATAGAAACGATAGCTACAGAAAGCATCATTAATCCACCAATTAAAGTAACGATTGAACTAACAATTGCACCCCATTGTGTTTCTCCATTAGTTCCATCACCTTCAATTCCAACACCTTTTGGACCATGTTCATGGAATAAAATATAACTACAACCAACTAAAGCTCCACCAGTTAAAACAAGTAAAGCACCAGTGATAAGTAAGAATACTTTTAATCCGCTTAATAATTCAGGTTTAATTAAAGTAAGGACTAAACAAGTAATAAGAAGAAGTAATCCACTTCCAATGAAGCAAATAGCAACAATGTTTCCAGCGGTATATCTTCCATAACCACCATAGTTTAATGATTCAAAGAAGTTAATTGTTTCTCCACTACTCTTAACAGCAATTGGAGCAAATAAGAAAGCTACACCAGCGATAATAATTAATAATGTAATAAGATATAAAGGTAAATGTTTTTTCATATGAATATCCTTTCTTTCAACACATAAATATACACTAAATAATGGTTTTTTTCAACACTTATTAACTTATAGTTAATTCTCTAATTTTATTAGAAAAAAACATCGAACCAAATATGTATTTACTAGAACCACTAGTGGATATTATCAATAACTTATCTTTACTTGAATTTAAATCTAATCCATTTAATAACATAGGGCCTTTAATAACCTTAAACGGATCATTAAATTCTTTAACATTTATTCCATTAATTAAAGTTGAAGTTAACCTAATTTCACTTAAATTAAACATTCCAATATATGTATCTTCAAAACCTTTATTAGAAATTAAAACAATAGTTTCTTCATCAATAAATGAAGCACCTTTAACAAATGAAGAAGTAGAATAAATATCTAAAGGAACACTAAAATCACTATCAAATACGCTATATTTTACAATGTTTCCAGTTATATTATCTTCATAAGAAGTTGAACCAATATAAACAAAATTTGAATCAGCAAATATATAAGAACAGTTGTTAATAGATGTACTTACTCTAGATTTAATATCAATATAAGTAATAGGTTTATCACTACTATCTTTCTTTTCTAATTCATTAATTGAAATAGTATAAATGCCATAAGTTAATTCATTATCTACACTTTTTTCATTCACTAAATAAATTGTATTATTAGAAAAAGCAATATCCATGTTGGAGCTAACTTTAATATTTTCTCCATTAGATAACAATTCATAACTTCTCATTTCATTACTAGAATCAACGACATAAAGATAAGTTTTATCATTTTTATTCATTGATCCAACTAAAGCATATGTATTATCACTATTTAAATAAGTAATTCCACTAGCTACAAATCCATCTTTAATTCCAGGAATACTAGCTACATCTTTACTTAAATTATAAAAATCTTGATAAATAAAAAACTTAGCTACGTTTAAACTTCCCCAAATTAAAAAAATAGACATGAATATTATAGAGAAAATAATCCCTATAATAGTCATGGTCTTATTTAAAATTTTACTTTTTTCTTCTTGATTATTCCCCATAGAGTAATTCAGTTGTTGGTCTTACAAGATATGCATTATAAACACTAACAACAAATCCTAAGAAAGTAAAAACACCAACAAAAACACAACCAAAACCGTATTCTCTACTGCTCCAGTTTTTAATAACTCCACCTAATTTTCCAATGGTTGAAACAAATTCACTATATCCAAAGAAACCAAGGAAAATACAAACAAATAAGAAAATTACAAGAGCGATTAAAAGAATGAATCTAACAATATAATAAACATTTTTTGATTTAAAAACTTTTAATAATTTTTCTTCTTTTAAGTTTGCAAAAACAACTAATAAACTAGCAGTAATTAAAGCTAAACCAAGAAAAACAATTAATGTAACGATAGCTTTACATACAGGTATTGCATCGTTAAACTCATAATGAAGAGCTTCATAGAAAGAGATAAAATCATTTCCAACAGTTACTACTGGTGCAAACATAGATACAAACGATACTACAACTAACACCAAAGCTACAATTGAAATGATGGCATCATTTTTTAATAACTTTTTCATAATAAAAATTTCCTTTAACGATTAATATTATAACTTAAAGAAAAAGAAAATAAAGCAAAAATATATTTATATATTTTTAATGAATAAAATTAACTTAAAAGACCAATAATTTTATCTTTAAATTCATCAATTGTTTCGTTAGGTTCAAATCTAGAAACAATATTTCCTTCTTTTGAAATTAAAAACTTCGTAAAATTCCATTTAATTCTTTTACCTTTATTAATTTCACAGTTATTTTTTAAATAAGTATATAATGGATTTTCTTCTTTTCCATTAACTTTAATTTTACTAAATTGAGGGAAAGCTATAGCAAAACGAAGAACACAAAAATCGTGTATTTCTTCATTTGTTCCTGGAGCTTGATGTAAAAATTGATCACAAGGAAAATCAAGAATTTCAAAACCTTCTTCTTTATGTTCTAAATAAAACTTTTCTAATCCTTCATATTGCTTAGTAAATCCACATTTTGTTGCAGTATTTACAATTAAAAGCACTTTTCCTTTATATTTTTCTAATTTAACGTTATTTCCTTTGTAGTCTAAAACTTCAAAATCGTAAATTGACATAAAATATACCTCTAATTACATAATAGACTTTTTAGAACATATTGTTAATTAATTTGCACTTTTTTTATCTATTCTTATTTTATTTAAGTGTTTGATTAATTTAACAAACGAAAAACAAAGTATAGAAACAAATATAGCTATTATTCCAAGTAATACATTACCTGTAGCATAACCAAATATATCGTAAAACCAATATAATTCGACACTTTCAGGTCCAAAATTAGATATTTCTCCACCAATAAATATGCTTAAAATAGTACAAAATGTAAAGTAAGAAGCATTAAATATACCTACCGGAATAGAGTCTTTAAATCTAAAATCATAAAGTTTAACAATAATCATGTATAAAGCTACATAAAAAAGCAAAATATGATAAGTTCTAGAATGTATATTTAACAATAAAGATTGTAAATCCCCACTATTTTCTAATCCAGGGAAAGAAACATAATATAAACTCCCCATAACAATAAAAACGAATATCATATTAGCTTTAGCAATTCTTACTAAAATATTATCTTTATCAATGAAGGCAATAATAAAGTAAAAATACATTGCAGATGAACAATAAATTATTGGATAAGATTTAGGATTGAATGTGCCATTTTTACTTATTAAATAATAGATTTTAATAACTTCTAAAATAACTAAGAAAAAGAAGGCTATTTTAATAGGAATAAGCTTAGAATGACTATCTTTATTTTTAAAAAAATGTAAAGACAATACTAAAAACAATACTCCTAAAATAGTGCCAATTAAATTAGATAAAAAGAAAATTAATCCATAGGAGTAAGTCACTTTAATTAACCTTCTATTTTCTTTTTATTTAAACTATAACCAACCAAAGTAACAAAAGGAATAAATATACTAGCTAAAGAAATAAATATTGATAAGTAAAAACTTAAATCGTAGTCATAATTTATTTCCCATAAATATTTAGTTCCAATACTAATTAAAGTATATAACGTATAGATTCCTATAGAAAATAATAAGGAAAACATATGGAATTTTATATTTTTATCTTTATATAAGTATAAAGAAATAAGTCCAAAAGTAGTCACTAAACCAGACTCAACAAAATATAAAGCATTTTCAATCTGATAAATATCTAAGCTATTTCCTGCTTCATCTTTAGCTAAAGCTAAATATACTCTAGGAGCAAAAATAGCAAAAAACATAGGAATCAAGAAAGTTAAAGATGTAACTCTAGAAAAGAATTCACCCAACTTTCCTTTATTAAACGAAGCAAATAAAGCAAACACAATAAAGAAACTGATAAATGAGAAAGTTAATTCTCCACTAGGAGTTTTAGCTTTATCATAAAATGAAGCATTATAGAAAAATCTTAACAACTCCAAACATAATGTTACAATAATTATAATCTTGTTAACTTTAACAAGATTTTTATATTTAAATAAATATAAACTAACAAACAAAATAACAGGAATACATAAAGTAAAAACAACAAGTAAAATATTATTTAACATTATTTAACCTCCTTTATTTCTTCATTTTTAACTACTTTATTTTTCTTTTTACTGCATAAAGCAATTAATCCATAAGTTAAAAAAGTAAGTATCCACATCAATAAAATGATACATAAGTTACCAGGAACATAACCAATACTCTTATATAAGAAATTAAATACAGGTGATCCGTTAAATCCATATCCAAAGAAAGATATATCGCCCTTAATAAATAAAGTAATAACTGTAGCCATTAAAACATACAAACTTAAACATACACCAATTCCAACACTCTTTTTAAATTCAAACTTATATAACTTGGTAGTAATTAAATATAGACTTACTCCAAACATAATTAAATGATAAATGATTGAATGAAAATGAATAATATTAAATGATCCACTTTGCATCAAATCATAATCTCCTACAGTTAAGAAAACAAAAAGAATTGATATTAAACAAGGAAGTACACTCATACCCATTGCTAAATCACTTAACTTATTATTTTTAAAACAGAATAAAGGATATGTATACATAACGATCGAACAAAATACTATTGGAAATCTATTTACATTAAATCCACCATCTCTAGAAATGAGATAATAAATCTTAGCAATTTCCATTATAACTAAAATATAAAAACAAACTTTAATAGGTAACAATTTAGTCTTTTCGTCTTTATTTTTTAAGAAAATTGTACCAAGAACAACCAGAACAATAGTTATAACAATACCTGCTAATAAAACACCTATCGAATTCCAATATTTAAAATTAAACATTAAAACTTTCATAAGTTCTCCTTTGGTATATTCATTATATCATATTTATATAAATAACAAGATTAAACAATTTATATAAAATACCTGATATTTCATATAGTTTTTAAAACCTATTTTATTTAATATTAGATTTATTAGTAATTAAAACTAGTTATCTTATGTATATTAAAAAGCGTAAATGATTATACATTTACGCTATAATTTTTAATTAATTATATTCTTATTTTAACAAGAATGCTTTATAAGCTACATAAGCTTCATAAAGGTCGGCTTTTGAAATAATTTCCATTGGAGCATGCATATTTAATACAGCAATACCTGCATCAACAACATCCATGTTTTCATTACCTAAAATATAAGCAATGGTTCCTCCACCACCTTGATCAACTCTACCAAGTTCAGCAGTTTGATAATTGATGTTATTTTCATCCATTACTTTTCTAATCCAAGCAAAGTATTCAGGATTACAATCATTACAACCTGATTTTCCTCTTGCACCAGTATATTTATTAAAAACAATACCATTTCCTAAATAACAGCTGTTCTTTTCTTCATAAACTGAAGCAAATAAAGGATCATAACCTGCACTAACATCGCTACTTAACATTTTAGAATTGCTCATTAATGTTCCTAAAGCTATTGGACTATATTCATTTGTTTTAACAAGTAAATCGACAATTGTATCAATAAAGAATCTAGATTGAGCACCAGTTGCTCCAACGCTTCCAATTTCTTCTTTATCTACTAAAATAGTACAACTTGTATATGTAGGAACTTCTTCTAAATCTAAAATAGCTTTTAAAGAAGTGTAGGCACAACATCTATCATCATGTCCATAACCAGCAATCATTGATCTATCGATACCATAGAATCTAGCCTTATCAGCAGGAACAACTTCAATTTCACTACTTAAGAAGTCTTCTTCTTCGATACCATATTTTTCTTTTAAAGCTTCAAGTACTAATTCTTTAACACCTTTATCTTTAATAGCCATACTTCCAATAGTAACATCAAGATTTTCTCCTTCAATTACTCTTCCAGCTGGTTTACTTAATTGATCTTGACTTAAATGAATTAAGAGATCTGAAATACCAACAACTGGATCATTATCATCAAGTCCAATATTAATATCAACAACTGTTCCATCTTTTTTAACAACTACTCCAACAAGAGCAAGAGGAATTGTAACCCATTGATATTTTTTAACTCCACCATAATAATGAGTATCTAAATAAGCAAATCCACTTCTTTCATATAAAGGATTTTGCTTTAAATCTAGTCTTGGTGAATCGATATGAGCTCCTAAAACTCTAATTCCTTCTACCATTGGTTTTTTACCAATAATGTAAGCACAAACATTTTTATTTCTATTTACATAATATAATTTTGTGCCAGGAGCAAATTCCTTTACTTCCTTAATGTCTTTAAATCCTTTTTCTTTTAATAAAGCAACACTTTCTTTAACTACTAATCTTTCATTTTTTCCATTATTAATGAAATCAATGTAAGAAGAAGCTAAAGAATCTACTTTTTTAAAATCTTCTTCACTATATTTATCCCATGCTTTTTTTGAATACATAAAAATTACCTCCTCAATTATTGTAATACAAAAATTAATTTTTCAAATTAATTTGATAATAAATATATCTATTTAATCTTTTTTAATTGAATTAGATAAAACTAAACAAGAAATATAGTGAGTATTTTGAAATAAATAAGCTTCACTATTTTCAACTTTAGGATTATTTATTGTTCTTTTTGCAAAATATAAACCATCTTTAAAATCATAATAATGTGTATCATCACGATATTCAAAAATAGATCTTTTAATTCCATCGATTCTACTAAAATCTAATGGAAAATTAAATGAAACTATATCATTTTCATTTACTAAATTATTGTTAAAAGCATAATTGAAACAAGGTAGAACCCACTCACTTAATTTATCAATTCCTAAAGGAGCACTATAAGCTATAGAACCAATATGATTTTTACTAGCTTCTAAACAAGCTCCAATAGTTCCTGAATACATTGTATCATAACTAATATTTTCACCTTTATTGCATCCACTAACAACTAAATCTATATGAATTCCTAACTCTTTTTTACAAAAATAGTTTCCTAAGTTAACACAATCACTTGGAGTTCCATCAATAATATATTCGTTTTCTTTAACTTTAATAACACTTAATCCTCTTGTTAAAGTACAGCTACAACTTTTTGCACTCATTACCTCTTTTGGTGCAAAAACATATACATTTCCCACTTCTTTTAACTTTTCTTTAACAATATGTAATAACTCTGAATCATAAGAATCATCATTAGTTAACAAAATATTTAATTTAGGCATAAAACACTCCTAATAATGCAGAATAATCTTCATCTTTAATATTTATATTCTTTTCTAATTTCTTGGTTGATGTAGTTACAAAATATTGATTTAAAGAAACACTTGTTGAATCTTTATATGTAACAACTATACATTCCTTAGATGTTAAATTATTAAATTTAATAACGTTTTGATACTTTATTTTTTCTAAACTTACTTTAAATGTTTCTTCTTTTTCATCGTTTAAAGTTATATATTTTTCATTTAAAGATTCATCAAAATATTTAAGTTCAACTTTATCAATTTCATTAACATCAATTAAAGTAGATAAAGGTTTATACTCGGTATAAACCTTATTATATATAGTTAAAGAAAGAATAACTAAAAGAACAAAAGAAATACCACTAGCAAAATATAAAATATATTTTTTCATTAATATTCTTTCCTCCTAATATCGTTAATCATTCTTAAGAAAGCTTTTAAAATAATAAAGATTTCTAAACGTCCAAAGTACATACCAAACATAATAATCCATAAAACAATAGGATTACTTTGAGCACTTACAATACCAACACTAAGACCAACTCCACCTAAAGCACTAGCAAATTCAAAAGCAGAATCTCCAAAATCAAATCCAAATAATGAAATTAAGAAACTACCAAAGAAGAATATAACAAGATAAACTAAAATAAACGCTAAAACACTATTAATTTCATTTTGTTCTAACTCAACATGTTGCCCATTTCTTAAATAGAAATGAGTTTTAACAAGGCGTTTATTAGACATCTTATCTTTAATTGAATACCACATAGATTTAATAGCAACAACAACTCTATAAATCTTAATACCACCACTTGTAGATCCGTTACATCCTCCAATTAACATAAATAGAATAATAATTGCATAAAATGCATAAGGAAGAGTATGATTTCCTAAAGCATCAACAAAACTAACATTAGAAAATCCTGTAGTAGTTAAAGCACTAATTAAATTGAATCCACTAACTCTTAAACAAGTTAAATAAGATGAATCATTTAAATGTATTCCATTACAACTATTTAATAAAAGTAAAGCTCCTAAGGGCACAACTAATAATAAGGCAAAGAAGAAAAATCTAACTTCAGCATCAAAAAATACATTTTTAAATTTACCTTTAAAAAATGATAAATGAATTACAAAAGATGTAGCTCCAAGAATCATTAATACACATAAAATTATTTCAACCCAAATATTGTTAAAGTAGGCAATACAATCATTTTTGGTAGAAAATCCACCAGTAGAAACAGCAGCAATAGCATGAGAAAAAGCATCAAAAGGCTCAACCTTGCATAACATCAATGCTCCAGCTCCAACTAAAATAAATATAAAGTAGAATAAGAAAATAATTCTTGCAGATTTAGCAATATTAGGTAAAAGACGATCATTATGACCTTCAGCATTATATAACCTTAATCCAAAACGATCACTAATAGCACAAGTAACAATTAAAATTAATCCAACTCCACCAACAAATAACATCAAATCTCTAAAGAAAAGGAAGATATACGGAGTCATTTCAACATCTAAAATAGTAAATCCAGTAGTAGAAAATCCACTACATGCTTCAAATATACATTGAGTAAAGGTATTATCACCTTTAAGCAAAAATGGAAAAGCAGAAATTAAAATAGCAATCAGCCATAAAAAGACAACAAAAACAGCATCTTGATGTCTTTCTAAATTCTTCTTTTCACAATTTTTAAATATAAAAAATAAAATAAAACCAACTATAATTGATCCAATACCAGGAATTACAAAACAATATGCATATGGTAATTCATTTGGATAAAAGATTAACATAAAAAGAGGTAATAAAAGAATAAAACCTATAAAAATAATAAATAAACTTAAATAATAAGCTATTAATTTATAACCATTTTTAACGTTTTTCATTAATCCTCTCTCTTTGTAGAAATTAAATTAATAATCTTTTCTTGATTTTCTTTGGTAGTAACAACTAACACTTTATCTTTAGGCATCAACACAGTGTTACCATTAGGAATAATAACGTGAGGATAACGATATACACAACTTACACTAACAAACTCAGGAAGTTTAATTTCTTTTAATGATTTATTAGCAATCTTGAAGCTTTCTTCAATAACAATTTCAGAAATAACAATCTTATCATCCTCTAATGATAAAGTTTTAATTAATTGTTCATATGATGATTTAGCTTTAATAGTTTCTGCAAGTAAATAAGTACTACTAATAGCAACATCAACACCTAATTTTTGAAATAATTCAACGTTTATAGGATTTATAACTGTAGCAACACACTTTTTAGCATTAAAAATATTTTTAGCCATCTTACAAGAAACATAGCTATCAACATCTCTTTCAGCAAGAGAAATAAAAAGATCACAATTTTCAATATTAGCCATTCTTAAATCAAATTCTTTTGTAGAATTACCTCTAAATATATTAATTCTATTTTTCTTACTTAAATACTGGCAAAAAGATTGATCTTTGTTTATAACAATAAGCTCATTCTTTCTCGATTTATAAACTGAAATTAAATAATCAGCTTCATGTCTTCCATCTGCAATTACAACTTTCATAATATTACCTACTCATTATACATTTCATAGAATTTTTCAACAGAAAGAAGGAAAGGACAAATAGCTTTAATTTTACTATTAGCTAAAAGTTTAACCTTATCTGAATCATTTAAACGAATATAAACCTTTGGAACATCAAAAATAGTGTTACAAATATCTCCAATATATAAGTTAGTATTATCATCATCAGTAGTAACAATAACCATATCAAAACGCTTAATTTCATTACTTTCTAAAGTATTTAAATCTGTGGCATCACCCACAACGGTAAATCCTTGAAAATCTTCTAACTTATCAAAAGCATCTTCATCTTTATCAATAACAGTAACGTTTCTTCCAGCTTGTTGAAGACTCATAGCAATATATGCTCCAAGTCTACTAGCACCAATGATTAATACACCATTTCTAAATATGCTAACTTTTTCTTTTTTCTTCATGTCTTAAATTATATCAAAATATTTATAATATTAAATATTATTAATATTTTTAAGTATTTGTACTTTACTAACTGCCTTTAAAAACTATACTCATTTTGCTATTATTTAATTATGAAAATAATGATTATTAGACATGCTGATCCTGATTATGAGAATCACACTTTAACTAAAGTAGGCTTTAAGGAAAGAGATGCTTTAGGAGAATATTATAAGAACTATAATTTCAAAAAAATATATGTTTCCCCACTTAATCGTGCTTTATTTACTCTTCAAGGAATTATAAATGCTAATAAAGAAAATGAAAGTAAAGTTACTATAAAACATTGGTTACATGAATTTATTTATCCTATTGAAGAACCTGTTTTTCATGTAAAAAAGAACTCTTGGGATTTACTTCCTTCATATTTTGTAAATCATCATAATTTATATAACAATGATACTTATTTAGATGATGAAATATATGATGGTTCTAATGTTAAAGAAAAATATTTCGAAGCTAGTTTAGGACTTGATGAAATATTAAAAGAAAATGGATATATTAGACAAGAAGACGGTAACTATAAAGTAATCAAAGAAAGTAAAGATACTATTTTATTTGTATGTCATTTAGGAATAATGAATGTTTTACTAGCTAGATTATTAAATATTCCATATATTGTTTTATGTCAAACATTCTTTTGTGCTCCTACAGGAGTAACTATATTAAATACAGAAGAAAGAGAACAAGGTATTGCTTCATTTAGAGTTGAAGTATATGGAGATACAACTCATTTAAAAATAAAAGGGATGGAAAATAGCTTCTCAGGAAGATTCTGTGAAGTATATTCTGATCCAACAAGACATTAAAAAACGTATGTTTTCCTAACTATTTTTAATGATTGCTTAAGAAAATGTTTATATATTTTTTAATATATTAGATTTAAGTTTCTCATACTCTTCATTAGTGATAATATTTTCATCTTTTAATCTTTTTAATTTAAGTAATTCATCAAAGATGTCATTGTTTGAGGTATCCTTTGAATTATCATTGTTTTGTTTTATATTTCCACCTGTCTTAATTTCTCTAATTCTATTTTTTACATATTGATAAACATCAAACATTTTACGATTTAATTCATATTCGAAAGTAAAACTATTTTCACTTCCAAAGTTATTACCATGATATGCTCCATAAACTTCAAATTGTAAATAACCCAAAATAATAGAAGATCCTTCTTTAAATTGACATGAAATCATATCAAAATAATAAATATCTTTATCCCCATTAAAGAAATCATTTGTAAGAAAAGAGCGAAAATTTTGAACCTGTTCTAACCTAATATGGTCGTCAAATACAGTTAAAATCCTTTGAGCACCATGAATTGGTCCATAAATAATATTATCCATTTTAATAATTAAAAATAACTACCAATCATTTCTTCTATGTATGTATAATATGAAGATGTTGCAGCAATTGACATAATAAAAGAAAGTACTAAAGAAACAATGCCTAAAATTAATAAAACTTTAGAATCTGTTTTTATTTTTAAAATTATACCCATAGTTAAAGCGGCAACAGCAGGAATAAATGAACATTCCCAAGTCATATAATAAGCAGCTTCAAAACTCTTTTGAACAAGTAATAAAAAAATCAAAAAAACAAATAACATTGTGATTCCAAAACAAATGAATCCAAGGATTTTAAAAGGTTTATCATTAAACAATCTATAATTTCTATATCTATTATTATAAGTGTTGCGATACGAATTATTCACACTATTATAATTATTTGTTGAACTCCCATAACTACTTCTTGTTTCTGCATTACTTGTATAAGAATTTGTTGACTTAGTATTTGCTTCGTCCCTATTAATTATTTTAGCTTTCATACGATCATATTCTTCTTGCGTAATAGCATTAGCATCTAATAATTGTTTTAATTTTAATAATTCATCTGCAATATTCATTTTTAAATACCTCTTTTTTATTATATAATTTGAGATTCATCCACCCACAACTTTTTTATTTAAATAAGACAAAAATCGACAAAAAAATATTAATTTTAATACAATAAATATATTATTTATTTAATGATTGAAACCATAAAAACTATGGTGTTTATTATTTAATTATCCTTAATCAACATATATTTTTTTCTTCATATAAAAAAATAAATTATAAGTAAATATTAAAAATATATCTACATAAGTATTTATTTTATAAATTAAAATTTAATATAAAAAACCTAGAGAAATATTCTCTAGGTTTTGCTTTCATTTATAAACTCAAATTAGAATTGATATGGTTTATTTTCATAGCAGCATCTGAATAAATCTGCCATCTTTTCATCATCAATTGGGTTTGGGTTGCTTCCAGTACATGCATCAAGAACAGCGTTATGGGCAAATGTAGGAAGTTTTTCATTGAATTCTTCTTCTTTAACACCAAATTCTTTCATTGAGTGAGGAATTCCAAGAAGAGTATTTAATTCATGTAATCTATTGATTAAGCCTTGGACTTGTTCATGAGCATCTTTGCCTTCAATTCCTAAAGCTTGAGCAATTTGAGCATATCTTTCTAAAGCTTCTTTGTTGTTTGCATTATATTCAACAACGTGAGGAAGATACATAGCATTAGCACAACCATGTGGAATATGACCAGTTGAGAAAACTGCACCAGTCTTGTGAGCCATTGAGTGAGTAATACCAAGTAAAGCATTTGAGAAAGCCATACCAGCTAAACATTGAGCATAATGCATTTCTTCTCTTCCTTTTCCTTGTGGGTTATTGTATGAATCAACAAGGTAGGTGTTAATCATTTTAATAGCTTTTAAAGCAAGAGGATCTGTAAAATCATTGTGTAATGTTGAGACATAAGCTTCGATAGCATGTGTCATAGCATCCATACCAGTGTAAGCAACTTGAACTCTTGGTAATCCACGAACGATGTCTGGATCAACAATAGCAACATCTGGTGTAATTTCGAAATCTGCTAAAGGATATTTGATTCCTTTCTTATAGTCTGTGATAACTGAGAAAGCAGTAACTTCAGTAGCAGTTCCACTTGTTGAAGGAATAGCACAGAAATGAGCTTTTGTTCTTAATTTTGGGAAATTGAATGGTGTGCATAAAGCTTCAAATGTTGTATCTGGATATTCATAGAATGCCCACATAGCTTTAGCAGCATCGATTGGTGATCCACCGCCAATAGCAACGATCCAATCTGGACCAAACTTTGTCATAGCAGCAGCGCCTCTCATAACGGTATCAATTGATGGATCTGGTTCAACACCATCAAAAACTTGAACTTCCATTCCAGCTTCTTCAAGAGCTTTAACAGTCTTATCAAGGAATCCGCTAGCTTTCATTGAATGTCCACCAGTGACAACAATAGCTTTGCTTCCTTTTAAAGTCTTAAGTTCAGCAATTGAACCTGAGCCGAAATAAAGATCTCTAGGTAATGTAAATCTCATTTTTTAATTCTCCTTTTCAAACGCCTATATTATATCAAATTTTCATAAAAATTAAACAATTTAGTATTTTTTTACCGATTTAAAGTAAAAATATACCAATCTCAATTAAATATTTATTATTTTATAAAGAATTTCGACAATTTTTGGAAAACCCTATAAGTTTTGTAAAAATACTCTATTCATATATATATATATAAACTATAATATGATTATAAGAAAAATATTGATTAAAACTAATATAAAATCTTTATTTATGAAGAGTTAAGTAACTCTACAAATTGAGGTAAATATTTATGAAACATTTTAAACTTTTAATTAATTTATCTACGTTATTATTCTTATTTTCATGTACATCAAACAATAATCAAAATGTCGTAACTGTTGTTATAGATAAAAATGATAATACAGCATTTGTAAATAAGAAAATATTTTTAGAAGGTAACCAAGATAAAGGCTTATCAAGTTATATCACAAATAAAAATAATATTATTACATCAAGAAATAACAAAATAATTGAAGAAAATCACAATGATTCAGTGATTTCTTGTTTTAAAAATGGATATTCTTTTACTTCAACTTTAAAAGACAATGAAGTTATACTTCCTTCATATCTTCTATTAATGACAGATACCAATTATAAAGATAATACAAATCCTAAAACTTATTATTATCAAAACTTAAAAAGAAATGATGAAGGATTAAAATATATTGATGAAGATATATTCAATGAAGTTATTAACAGAATATATAGTGAAGATTTAATTTATAAATTTTCTATTGGAAGTAGTAAGATCAATCTTAATGTTGTAGGAGTATACTTTTATGAAGTAGATAATACTTACTTTAATACTTCTTTGTATAATATGCCTATTGAATTTAATGATTATAAGATATATCCAACAACCATTGTTTCATCAACTATGTTTACGAATATAAAAGAATTGCAAAACAATCTTTTATAGTAAATATTTATTATATCTAAATAAAAATAATGGCAAGTAGAGAACTCTAATTGCCCTTTATATTTAATGACAAATATAAATTAAATATTAATCTTTTTCCCCTAAAGGAAGAATATTATAGTTAAATAATGCATTATTAATTTTATATACATTATATAAATTTGAACTGATATAGAAACAAATAATTAAATCTAAGAGATTTGTTTTATTTAACACATAACCACAACTATTTAATAAGGAAGATAATTGTTCTTCATCGAGTTTCATAGCAATTGCAAAAGCTAATACGACATTTTTACTTGGAATATATGAAGGATCATTAACCAATCTATTGAATAACTTTGAGCTTAAATTACCGCTT
>JAEDIE010000003.1 GCA_016296775.1 Bacilli bacterium
ATGCTGATGTAGAGTATTATTGTTTTTATATTTTAAAAAAAAAGATTTTGAGATTAAAATTAAGTATCTAATCGATAATTTAGTATCTTTATATCCTGAATACAAGAATGAAAAAATGATAATTAATTTAGATAAAGATGAAATGAAAATTAGAAAATATATGAATAAAAAAGTAAATTCATTAGCTTCTTTATACCCTGAAATAGCAAAAGAATGGGATTATGATAAAAATGAAGGTTTTACTCCTCAACAAATTACTCCTGGAAGCAGCACTTCAGTTTTTTGGAAGTGTAGTAAATGTAAACATGTATGGAAAACATCTGTTTCTCATAGAGTTCAGGGAACAGGTTGCCCGGAATGCTCTAAAAAAAGAAGAGATTTCGGAGGTTATGCTGAATCGAAAAGGATATATCAGTATTCTCTTGCTGGGGTTTTAATTGGAGAATTCGAATCTATTAGCGAAGCTGGAAGATATTTAAAAATTAATACGTCTAATATATGTATGTGTGCTAAACATATTCGCCCTAATGCAGGCGGTTTTAGATGGGAATATGAAAAATATGATAAGTTAGAACCTATTATAAAGGAAGAAAAGAAGTGTTTACTTAATAGGAATGGTAAACCTGTTTTACAACTTGATGATAAAGGTAATGTAATAAGAAGGTATGATTCTATGAGTGAAGCGGGGAGAGTTTTGAAGAAACATTCTTCAGGTATTACAAGAGTATTAAAAGGGGAGAGTAAAACATTTGCGGGCTATTTTTGGAAATTAGATAATGATAAAAATTAGTTTTTTATGTTTCATTTATCTACAAAACTAATTATGATAAATTATTAAAGAATAGGAGGGCCTTTCAAAATATGAAAAAAGCATACTTATTACCATTTATATTATTCCCATTATTAAGTGCATGTTCTTTAGATGGAACTTCAAATGGTGGAGAAAATAATAATGATAATAATACACAAGATAGTGGATCTTCATCTTTAACTTACGAAAGAATATTTAATCCTTCTAGTAAAATTGATATCGAATTAAATTTTAAAAATAAAGCTATCTATAGCTTAGAAAAATATGGAACTAGTGGAGATTTTAATAAAGAAGAAATTTATCATCCTTGTGATGTAAAAATTCAAATTGATGATGATAAATATACTTTTGCTGAAGTTGGAGCAAAAATGAAGGGTAATACTTCAAGATACGACAATTTTATCGATGAAAATGGTAAATTTATTGATAGAGAAAGATTATGTCATTTTAAATTAGCTTTTGATAAAACTTTTAATTCTTCAAGTGTTAATGATTATTATTCAAAAGATTATACTGCTGATGAGATTAAAGAAAGAGATGCTAGGAGAATAGCTTCTATGAAGAAAATAGATTTAAAGTGGAACAAGAACTATGATTCTTCATTTACAAAAGAAATTTATGCTTTAGATTGTTTTGCTAAAGAAGGAGTTGCTGCTCAAAAGGCTAATCTAATTAATTTAACCATTAAAAGTGAGAGTGATTCTATCACTATGCCATATATCTTATTTGAAGTCGTTGATAAAACAATGCTTAAAAGAAATTTTACCGATAATAAAGGTGATTTATATAAATGTACATATACAAATATTTCACCTGCAGACTTATCAAGTGTAGAAAGCAATAAATTTGGTATTGAAGCAGCAAATTATAAACCACCATATGACTTAAAAACTAACGAAGATACTTCTGATTTTAGTGTAATTAAGAATTTTATAACTAAAACTTCAACAAGAAATGTCAGTGCATCTGATATCAAACCAGTTATCGATTCAGTTCTTAATGTTGATAATTTCTTAAAGTTTGCTGCAATGAGTTGGGTTGTAGGATCACCAGATGATTATAGAAATAACTATAATAATTATTATATGTATTTTGATTCGAAGACAAATTTAGCTTACTTTATTCCATACGATAACGATAGAGTTTTTGGAATTTTAAAAGATTGGCCAATTGATACTTCTAGACAAGCTTGTGATAGTGATAGATTAAATGGAACTGCTTCAGGTGGCGGATGTAGTATGCCAATTGTAAGAAGGTTGTTAGTTAGTGGATCTTCAAGTAGACCTGTTATTAGTGAATATCAAACCAAGTTTAAAAAGTATTGTAAAGATTTTGCAAATAAATATTTAAATGAAGAAAAATTCAAAGCTTTTACAAACCAATTTTATTATTCTTCAAAAGTTATTGATAATTCAAACTCAAATATGAGTTTTAAAGAATATGCTATAAACAAATTAGGAACCTTAAACTAAAAGTTAATTGAACTTGATAATACATTAAACTCAAATTGAGTTATACTATTTTTGTTTTGAATAGAAAATACTAAGTAATTCAATGTATCTTTATAATAATTTCTATCTAAACTATTTTTTAAAAATATATCTTTAATACTTATAGTTGGTAAAAAATATATGTTTTTCCCATCTATTTTGTATGTGTAGTAACTATTAACATCAAATCTATATAGTTCTGTATTTGTCTTAAAAGATAATGAAACTTTATCAATTGCTTCATTGTTAAGAAAAGAAAGAATGTATTGCTCATTGACTATTAATTTGTCTTCTTTAATTTCAGCATTATTCAAAAGAAGTGGAATTTCATTATGTTTTTTAGAGATTGGATGAGTAAATAGATAGAAAATTAGGATACATATTAGGACAATTAGTATTACTATTCCATCTACAATTAATACCTTTTTGAGTTTCAAAATATAATAGAACTATTACTTAAGGAAATGCCTGTTACATCTTTAAGCTTAAGCTTTAAAGATTGAGTTTCAGTAAGTAATAGTTTTTCTCCTTCAAATAGTCTTCCTCTAAATATGAAATTTTGTTCTTTAAGATGTGCTACATATAATTCTTTTTCTTCAATGTATTCGTTTCCTAAAAATATATCGGCTTCAAGATCGTTTTTGATATTGTTCATTAAAATAGTTGTTGAAAATGTTGAGGTATTATTTAGTAATCCTGTTAAATAATTTACTACACAATTATAGTTAATCGTTTTTCCTGTACCATCGTAAGGAATAGTGTTGTATCCTGGTTCACCATTTTCAGGATAAATATCTACATTCATTTTTAAATTAGAATACTCTTTGTCAAGTGAATATATTGGAGAATAGTTTACAGAATAACTACTCTTAACATAATCTCCCTCACTTATAAAAGAGTTAACCCCACTTAAACCATAATTTATATAAAAATCTGTAGAAACAACCTTCTTTTCATAGTCAATTGTACATGATGCTTTGATATCTGGATAGTTTGTTGAGCTACAAGTTATAACGATTTGTTCGCCAAAAGCTTGAAGCAATTTTATATTACAAATTGTTAGATCATTACTATCTACAGTTAATTTTAAATATTCATTAACATTTTTTCCATTTGCCCATTCACTTGAAGGATCTTTAAATGTAGATGACCATTCAACAGATTTGTTGAAGTTATATTCAGGATATACAGTAGCAATTAGTTTATATTCTGTATCGCTAATTTTCTCACTTTTAATATTGTTGTTTTTGATAATTAATGGAGAATTATTGTCTTCTTCAACATTATTTTTGTTTGATGTAGATAAAGCTATACATCCTCCTATTGTTAATAAACAACCAACGCAAGCTAAACTTATACATAGTATTTTTGTTCTTTTTTTCATAATTTTTTACCTCTTTATATACAAGACGCTAAAAAATGAAAATTTTAAACCATAAAACTTAAAATAATCGTAAAATCTTAATTAATTTGTCTTTTATTCATTAGATATTTATAATATAAATATCATGAATAATGGGAGGTATATTCTATGTTTAAAATTATTGCTGATTCAACTAGCGATTTATCATTAGAATTAAGAAATAAATACAATCTTGATTATTGCCAAATGGGAATTACATGTGATGATAAAGAGTATGTAGCTGATTTAGATTACAAAGAATATAGTGCTAAAGAATTATATGATTGGATGAGAAATGGTAAAAGAGTTTTTACATCTCAAGTATCTGATAATGAATTTAGAAGAGTATTTACAAAATATTTAGACCAAGGAATTGATGTTTTATATATTGCTTGTAGTAGTGCATTAAGTGCTTCATATCTTGCTTCTTTAAAAGTAAGAGATGAATTACTTGCTTTATATCCAGAAAGAAAAATTGTTTGTATTGATTCAAAGATTTCTTGTATTGGACAAGGAATGATTTGTATTGAAGCTAGTAAACTTAGAGATAAAGGAATGACTTTAGAAGAAGTAGTTGAATGGATTGAAGCTAATAAATTAAAGTTTAATCAATTTGCAACTGTTGATAGCTTAGAATATTTAAGAAGAGCTGGTAGAGTCAAAGCTTCTAAAGCTTTTTTTGGTAATTTATTTGGTGTTAAACCATTATTAATTAGTGATGTTAAGGGTAGAAATTTTGCTTTCAAAAAGGCTAAAGGCAAAGTTAAAGCAATTAATGAATTAGTTGATTTAGCAATTGAAGCAATGGATGGAAATTATTCTCAAACTGTTTATATTGGACATGCTGATTCTCTTGATGAAGCATTATTAATTAAAGAAAAATTACACGAAAAAGTACCTGAAATTACTAATTTTGAAATTGGTTTTATTGGTCCAATTGTTGGTGCATCAACAGGCCCTGGAACATTAGGTATTTTTGTTTTTGGTAAAGAAGTAACATTAGACGAAGAAAGCGAGTAGTTTTTATGGTTTATACAAGCGTTGATGGTTCCCTTTTCAAGGGTATAGTTTTAAATGGCTATAATAATTTAATTAAAGATATGGTTGAGATTAATAATCTCAACGTATTCCCTGTTCCAGATGGTGATACTGGAACAAATATGAAGAAAACTCTTGAAAACGGAATTAATAATATTACTTTCAACAATGAAGAAGAAAAAATTGGTGAAGTAAGTAATTTACTTGCTAAAGGTATGTTACTTGGAGCAAGAGGAAATAGTGGAGTTATTCTTTCTCAATATTTTAAAGGTATTGCAAAATACTTAATTAATAAAGATATAGCTAGTGTTAATGATATGGTTGAAGCATTCACTGAAGGTTATAGAACAGCCTACAATGCAGTAGTTACTCCAACCGAAGGAACAATTTTAACTGTGGCTAGAGAAGGAATTGAACTTATAAAAAATAAGATTAATGAAAATACAACTTTTAATGAATTATTAGATTTAATGTATAAAAGAATGGAACAATCACTTGAAGAAACACCTGAAAAGCTATTTGTATTAAAAGAAGCTGGCGTTGTAGATAGTGGTGGAGCTGGATTAATCTCTATTTTTAAAGGTATGATAGCTTATTTAAATGGAGAAAAAATTGATGCAGATAATAAAGATAATAATTCAAATACTGTAAAATTTGATCCAAGTTTATTTAATGCTGATAGCGAATTAACATATGGCTATTGCACCGAATTTATTCTTCAATTATTGAATAAAAAATGTAATCCTGAAGAAGTAAAAATTGATGATTTTATTGGTTATCTTTCTACAATTGGAGATTCAATTGTTGCTATTAAAGAAAACGATATTATTAAAATTCATGTACATACAAAAACCCCATCAAAAGCAATTGAATTTGCTCAAAAGTATGGTGAATTCATCACTTTTAAGTTGGAAAATATGGCAATTCAAAACAATGAAGTTAACCAAAGAAAAGGAATTAAAAAAGTAAAAGTACATAAGAAAACAGCTTATGTTTCTGTAGCTAATGGTGATGGAGTCCAAGAAACATTTAAAGAACTTAATTGTGATGAAGTTTTAAATGGTGGACAAACCATGAATACTAGTTGTGAAGAATTTATTGATGCTTTTAAAGAAATTGATGCAGAAAACATTATTGTTTTACCAAATAATAAGAATATTGTTATGGCAGCAAATCAAGCTAAAGAAATGTATAAAGATGCTTCAGTTTTTGTTATTCCAACTCGTAGTATTGCTGAAGGTTATTATTCTTTATCAATGATGATTGATCCAAATGCAGATATTGAAGATCAAGTAGGTTCAATGAGCGATGGTTTAGAAGATTTCATTACTGCTGAAGTTACTTATTCAATTAGAGATACAGTTGTTAATGGATTAGAAATTAAAAAAGGAAATTACATTGGAATTGTTAATAATAAGTTAGTTACTACACATACTTCAGTATTAGAATGTTTAAAAGATATGATTGATTCAATTGAAGATTTTGATGAAAAATCAATCGTTACCATTTTTGTTGGTCAAAGTGCTGATGGGAATGATGCTATTGAATTAAAGAAATATATTCAATCAAAGAATAAATACGTTGATATAGGAATTATTAGTGGTAAACAAGATGTTTACGACTTTATATTAGGAATTTGCTAATGAAAAAAGTAATTATTGATTTAAATTCTAGTGAAACTAATTATGAAGAGTTCTTATTAGGTATTGAAGAATTCTTAAAAACTAATACTAAATATAGAATTGTTTTAGTTGGAAATACATTACAAGCTAAACACATTTTATCTTCTAGAAATGTAGCTTTTTCATATATAGATTTTTATGATGTGAAAGAAACCTTATTAGATGAAGATAATCCTACTTTAGTATTAAAAGAAAAGAAAAATACTAGTTTAGTTAAATCAATTGAATTACTTAAAAAAGATGATGAAGCTATTGGATTAGTATCAGCTGGTCCAACTGGAGGATTATTAATTTCATCGATATTCCATTTAGGATTAATGAAGGGTTTAAAAACCCCTTGTTTATCTAGTGTTTTATATTCATTTGATAAAAAGCCATTTATTTTAGTAGATTGTGGGGCAAATTTAGAATTAGATGTAAATACATATGTTAAATTTGGAGAAATAAACTCAAAATATGCTTCAGCTTTATGTTCTTCCTATCCTCGTGTTGCTTTGCTTAATGTTGGCAAAGAAAGTAGAAAAGGCAATGCAATTTTAAAAAATGCTTATGAAGCTTTACAAAATGATCAAAATATAAATTTTGTTGGAAATATTGAAGGTTTTGATATCTTTTTAAATAAAGCTGATGTAGTTTTAACTGATGGAATTACTGGAAATATTGTTTTAAAACTTGCTGAAAGTATGGCTCATGGAATTCAAGATATGTATACACCTTTAATTAAAGAAGAAAAGAGAAAAGACGTTGATAAATTTATTGAAGATAATTTTTACTATTCTTCAAAAGGTGGAGCAATGTTACTTGGAGCTAAAAAACCAATTATTAAATTACATGGTAAAAGCCAAGCTAGTGCTGTAACTATTTGTATAAATAGACTTATTGAAATTAATGAAGGTTTATCTGATTAATGGAACAAGATTTAAAAGTATATTTACTAAAAATAGATAGATCTATACCAAAAAATGCCTTAAAAGAATTTCTAAATATCTCAATTGTTAATCATTGTTTAAAATATAAATTAGAGCAAAAACAATATGAATCCCTGTATGGTTTTTACATTTTAAGGAAATTATATTTAAAGTTATACAATATTGATATTAATAACTTTATATTGGAAGAAAATTTATTTGGTAAACCTTATTTTAATTCATTATATTTTAATATTTCAAATTCAATGGGATATTTAGCAATAGCAATTTCCTCAAAACAAGTGGGAATTGATATTGAATTTTTATATAATTTTAAAAAAGATAAAGCTTTTGAAAGAATGATTTTATCTTCAAAAGAATTAAAAGAATTTAATAAAACCGATGATAAAAATTTATATTTATTAACTAAATGGTGTCAAAAAGAAAGTTATTTTAAATATATTGGAAAAGGAATAAATTTTCCTTTATTAAAAACAAATATTAGAAAAGAAGGCTATTTTAAATACTTTAATTTAAATAATGATTTGGCATGTGTTTATGTTTATACTAAACATAAAGTAAATGAATTTAAGGTTGAATTAAATTATAATGAGTAATATATGAAAGAGAATATAAATAAATTAGTTAAAGAAAGAGATAGGATGTTAAATAATTCAAAAGATTTTGAATCCTTATTTAGCATCATTTTCCATCAAAAAGACAAAATTGCTTGTGAATATATATTTAATCACCAAATTCAACAAGTTACATTCCTAGAATTAGAACAAAAAATAGATAATTTTGCATTTTCTTTAAATAAAAAATATCCATTTCTTCAAAATGAAATTATTGGAATATATTTTGAAACTAATATAAATTGGTTAGTTTCTTTTTGGGGAATATTAAAAAGTGGAAATATACCTTATTTAATTAATTTAAAACAACCATCTTCATTAATTAATGATTCTTTTAATTTAATTAATTGTAAGTATTATGTTTCGTCTAAAGATCAAAATATTAATTGTTCATTTATTAATTTTTATGATTTAAATCTTCAAAAAGAAGCTGGATTTACATATAAATTTGCTGATGAAATAATTCTTTCAAGTAGTGGAACAAACATGAAGTCTAAGTTATGTTTTTATTCAGGAGAACATATTATTAATCAACTTTTATGTTATAAAGAATTATATAAAGGAAATAAATTATTAAAGAAACATTATAAAGGTAAACTTAAACTTTTAGCCTTTATTCCTTTTTATCATATATTTGGTCTTATTGCTTCATATTTATGGTATGCTATCTTTTCACGTACAGTTGTATTTATTGAAAACTTAAGCAGCGAATGTATTATTAATACTATCCAAAAATGTGAAGTTACTCATATTTTTTCTGTTCCATTATTTTTTGAAACAGTAGAAAAAGAAGTATATAAAGCAATTAAAGTTCAACCAGAAAAAACAAAGAAAAAACTTAAAAAAGGTATGAAAATAGCTACTATTTTACAAAAAATTAATCCTATTTCAGGTTTGAATTTATCAAGAAAAATGTTTAAACAAATTAACAATTCTTTATTTGGAAATAGTGTTCAAGTAATGATTAGTGGAGGAGGATTTATTAAAGATTCTACACTCCAATTATTTAATCTTTTAGGATATCCTTTAGTTAATGGATACGGTTTAACTGAACAAGGAATCGTATGTTTAAATAATGCATATAACTTTAATAAAAGAATTGAAAACACAATAGGTAAACCATTTTCAAATGTAACTTTTATAATTAATGAAAATAATGAATTAATTATTAAATCTAATTGCGGAGCTTACAAAATCATTGAAGAAGGTTTGATAATTGAAAATATAAATGAATTTAACACTCATGATTTAGTTAAAATTAAAGATGGAAACTATTACATTTTAGGAAGAGAGTCAGATTTAATAATTGAAAGTAGTGGAGAAAACATTAATCCTAATTTAATTGAACAAAAACTAGATCTTAAAAATGTAATTGATTTTTCTGTTTTAGGATTAGAATTTGAAGAAAAAGAAGTTCTTTCTATTGTCATAGAAATATCAAAATTAACTTTATCAAAACATATAGAAGACATTTTGTTATGTATAGAAAATTATAATAAAGAAGCCACATTTACATATCAAATTAAGAAAATTTTATTTACAAACGATCCTATTAAAGCACCAAATGCTATTAAAGTTAGTAGAAAATATTTAAAGAAATTAATTAAAGAAAAACAAATAACAGTTTTTAATTCATCTTCATTTAAAGAAAATAAAAATAATGATGAAGAAATTAATTTAGAAATTTTAAATAATATTAAAAAAATAATAGCTAAAGAAATAGACATTGAAATTAATAAAATAGGCGATGAATCAAATATTATTTTTGATTTAAATGCTAATAGTATTGAATATATTTCAATAGTTAGTGAAATCAATAAAGAGTATGGAATTGATATGAAATTTGATGATGAATCAAGTTTTTATACACCAAAAGAACTAGCTAAAAAGGTAATATCTTTATTATGAGTAACTTACTATATTTTTTAACAACTTTTAGTGCGGTAATTCCTAATTTAATTTACTTTACTAGAAGAACATATTATGAAAATAAGAAATCTCAAGGAAGATTCATTAAAGGAAGAGCAATAATTATATCAAATCACATTTCAATTATTGATTATATGATGTTGATTTTTGTTTTCTTTACTAGAAAAATTAGATGCTTAGTTGCAAGTGTTGTTTTTAAAAAGAACAAAATGTTAAATCTTTTACTTAAAATGTGTGGAGCAATTAAAGTAGAAAGAGAAAGCTACGATTTATCTTTTATTCAAAAATCTATTGATACATTAAACAAAAATAAAGTCTTATTAATATTCCCTGAAGCAAGATTAGATAAAGATAAATCTAAAATTAGAAACTTCACAACCTCATACATTTTATTAGCATTAAAAACAAAATCCCCTATTATTCCTGTGTATAATGATGGAAATTATGGATTTAATAAAAGAGTACATTGTATGATTGGAGAAAAAATATATTTAGATAAATATATTGATAACGATAATCCTACAAAAGAAGAACTAGAATATTTAAATAAAATAGTCATGTCTAAAATTAAAGAATTGAAGAATAAAACTATCAAAAATATTGAAGAAGATAAAGAAAAAAGGTATACCTTTAAAAAGTTTTTAGGTGATTTTGGAAGAATTAATTTAGGTTGGTTAATTAGACTTAAAGGAATAAAAGTTCATTATAAAAATGTTGATAAATCCATATTAAAATGCAAAAAACCATTTATTATATGTGCAAATCATACTGGATTTAGTGACCCTCCAATATTGATGGGATTATTTTATAAAAGAAGGATGAATATTTTAGCAGCGGATATTATCTTTAAAGATCATAAAGTTAGAAGTTACTTTTTAGAAGCAGCAGGTTGTATTTCAATTAATAGAGAATCGTTAGATTTTAATGCAATAAAACAATCTTTAAATGCTTTAAATCATAATAGAATCCTCACTATTTTTCCTGAAGGAAGAATTGAAACAGAAGATAAAATGAATAGTTTAAAAGGTGGAGCAGTTTTACTTGCTACATTAGCTAAAGTAGATATATTACCAATATTTATCAAAAGAAAAGAGAACAAAAAAGACAAAGTTGAAATTGTTATTGGTCCTTTTGTTGAAATTGATAAAAATAAAGTTTATAGTCTTAAAGATGTTGATGAATTAACATTATCATTATTTAATGAAATAAAATCATTGAGGGAAGAAGTTGTTAAATGAAAAAAGAAGAAATATTAAATAAAATTATTGATATTTATGAAAACATAATTGGTGAAGAGGTAGATAAGTCTATTTTTACTTTAGAAAGCAATATTAAAAATGATTTAGGCATCAATTCAGTAGGTCTTTTATATTTAATTGTCGATATAGAAAAAGAATTTGATGTAGTTTTACATAATCAATCAATTGAAAAATTTGTAACATTAAATGATGTAGTTACATATATTGAACAAAATATTTAGTTTATAAATCGTGATTAGTTAAAAAACAATCAATAGTTTTATCATATTCAGGAGCTTGATTAATTCTTATATGAGAATGGGCTCCTTTTTTAAAATCATTTCTTTCTTTGTTTTTACTTCCACAAGCTTCATATACTCTTTTTTTCATATCATCTAGAACAAATTTATCTTCACTTGAATATAAGAAAAGTATAGGAATATCAATTTTAGGAAGATAATTTAAAGGGCATTCTTTATAAATATCAGCTTTAGTATATTTTTTTAAATAATACATAACTTCTCTACATACTGGGAAAACAGGATGATGATCAGCAATCATATGATTTTTAAATATTTCATAAAAATTAGTAAATAATCCATCAGCTACAATACAAGAAATTAAATTTTCTTCTTCTTTAGCTTTAGCAAATACACTAGTTGCAGCACCAATACAAATACCATGTAAAATAATATTTTTGTTATCAAATTTATCTTTCAACAATTTAGCCCAAGCTAAAATATCTTTGTATTCATCAACTCCAATAGTATCAAAATAACCTTCGCTTAACCCATGACTTCTATTATCAATAACTAGAACATTTGTGCCATGATTATAGTAAGGGATAGCAAAATAATAAGAATAAAGTAAAGATTCTGTTCTGCCTGGAATAATAATTACACAAGTAGAAGAGTTATTATTTAAATATTTTCCAACTAATTTAAAACCTTCACTAGTAATTGATACATCTATAAAATTTTTATCTAAACTCCAATTTATTCCAGTTTCATACATTTTAACTTGTTCTTCATTAGTTGTATCGCTACATTCTCTCCCCCATTTATCATAAGGTTCTCTAACAAGAAAAGTAAAATATACTTTTTTTGCAATTTTTAGTGTATAAAGTAAGAAAGGTAATATAAAAATTAAGAAAAATAATACTATACTACCTAAAACAATTAATAAAATAAAATACCATTCCATACTTTGATATTGTATTAACAAATAAATATAATTTCAAATCAATTATAAACACAAAAATTAAATTAAACTTAAATATTAAATTATAAATATTTTTAATATTTATATTTAATCTTCATTTGATATAATTAAAATCAGAAGGAGAGGATTTGTTTATGAATAAATTTATAATTTTACCAGATGTAACTTGTGATTTAAGTGATGAAACAAGAGAGAAGTTTAATTTAAAAGATTATATTCCTTCACACATTATTTTACCTGATGGAAGTGAAAGAACAGGAAAGCTTAAATGGGACTGGATAACATCAACTGAATTTTATAAAGCTATTAAAAAGAAAAATAATGGATATTCAACAAGTCCTGCTAGTATTGAAGAAATAAAAGAAAAATTTAAATTTTATCTTGATCAAGGATATGACATTTTATTTATGTCAATTTCTTCAAAATTAAGTGGAACTTATAATTTTGGAGTTAAAGCTAGTGAAGAATTGCTCCCTCTTTATAAAGATAGAAAAATTCTTTGCTTTGATTCATTAAGATATTCTCTTTGCTTTGGTTTACTTGTCACCAAAGCATGTGAATTTAGAGATAGAGGATTATCACTTGAAGATACCTATGATGAATTAATAAAATTAAGACCATGTGTCCATCAAATGGGACCTATGGAAGATTTATTTTTCCTTGCTAGCAAAGGAAGAATTTCAAATGGCAAAGCCTTTATGGGTAATTTAATTGGTATTAGACCATTAGGTGACATCAATAATGTTGGGACAACCACTGTTTTAGGAAAAGCTAAAGGTAAGAAAGCAGCTATTGAAGCTACTGTCAAATATATTGAAAAAACTATTGTGAATCCAAAAGATCAATATATTTTTATAGCCCATACTGAAAGAGAAGAGGAAGCAAACCTTTTAAAAGAAAAGATAGAAGAAAGAATTGCTCCAAAAGGTATTATTATTAATGAATGCTATTGTATGACTGGTACAAACATTGGCCCAGGATTATATGCTGCATATTATATTGGAAAAGAATTAAGTGAAAATCTTGTTGAAGAACAACAAATAATGAACGAAATTCTTGGAAAATAACTTTACTTTATTAATGTTCTTATTTAGAATAATTACTAATAAGGAATTATTCACATGGAACGTAAAACTATGCAAAGAGATATTCTGCTTCATATAATTTTGAAAGCAGGTCATATTACCATTAAAGAGATTCTTGATGCCAACAAAAGAAATGGAAGAATCCCTGCAATGAGTGTAGGAACTATTTATCGAAATTTAGCAGTTCTTGAAGAGGAAGGTTTAATTAGAAGAATACCTACCATCTATAAAGAAGATGTTTATGAAGCTACGGATATACCAAGTCATGATCACTTTATTTGTAAAAACTGCCATACCATCATTGATTTAGAAAGAGACAAAGAATTTAAGCCTTATTCTAATAAATATGGTGATAATGTGGAACAAGAAATAACAGTGTATTATGGAACATGCGTTGATTGCTTAAATAAAAAAGTCTGTTAATACTTTCATTGATAGGAGGAAAAAAATGAAAAAGTATAGATGCTTATTATGCGGAATCGAATTTGAAAGTGATGAAGCAAATCCAGTTTGCCCAGTTTGTGGTGCAAGCGGAGAAGACGTTGTTGAGGTTGAGGAGGAATAATTATGAAACCAGAATTAAAAGGAACCCAAACAGAAAAGAACTTACAAACAGCATTTGCTGGTGAAAGTCAAGCTCGTAACAAATATACCTATTTTGCTAGCGTAGCTAAAAAAGAAGGCTATGAACAAATTTCAGCCCTTTTCTTAGAAACAGCTGAAAATGAAAAAGAACACGCAAAAATGTGGTTCAAAGAATTAGGTGAACTTGGAAACACAGAAGCTAACTTACTTGCTGCTGCTGAAGGCGAAAACTATGAATGGACAGATATGTATGCTGGATTCGCTGAAGTAGCTGAAAAAGAAGGATTCAAAGAAATCGCAGCTAAATTTAGATTAGTTGGTGCAGTTGAAAAACATCATGAAGAAAGATATAGAGCTTTAAGAGCCACACTTCAAGAAGGTAAAACTTTTAAAGGTGAAAATGCACAACAAGTTTGGAAATGCAGAAACTGTGGATTTATCTATGTTGGAAAAGATGCTCCAGAACTTTGCCCATGCTGTGCTCATCCAAGAGCATATTTTGAAAAATATTCAAAAAATTATTAATTATTAAATAAATAGGTTGGTGTTGTTTGTGTTGCGTAAAGTCGTTTTAGTTACGGATTCATGTTCCGATTTACCATTAAAGCTGGTTAATGACTTAGAAATTCACGTTATTCCAATGCATTTTGCATTTAATGGTGTAAGTTATTTAGATTTTCCTACTCATAAAGAAATGAGTGTGAATGATTTTTATGACCGCTTAAGAAATAAGGAAGTAGCTATTACAAGCCAAGCAACAATAGAAGACTGTTTAAATGTAATTAGACCACTTGCTAATGAAGGAGATGATATCATTTGTTTAGGGTTTTCTAGTGCTTTAAGTGGAACTGTTAACTCCATGAGATTGGTTGCTAACATGATTAAAGATGATTATCCAAACATTAACATTACTGTTATTGATACTTTATCTGCTTCATTAGGAGAGGGTTTATATGTTTATTTAGTAGCTAAAAAGATTAAGGAAGGATATGATTTTTTCAAAGCTAGTGAATATGCATTAAGTTTACAAAATAAGATTCTCCATTATTTTACTGTTGATGATTTAGGTACACTTAAAAGAGGTGGAAGATTATCTGCTTCAAAAGCTTTCTTAGGATCAATTTTAAATTTAAAACCTATTCTTCATGTTGATACAAATGGAAGACTCGTTCCAATTGGTAAAAAGATTGGAAGAAAACAAAGTCTAAATTGTTTAATCGAAGCTTTTAAAGAAAAATGTACTGATCCATCAATTATTTTTGTTTCTCATGGATCTTGTTATAAAGATGCTGAATATGTAAAGAATAAAATCGTTGATTTATATCCAAGCATTAACGAAGTTGTAATTAGTGATATTGGTCCAGTTATTGGAGCTCATAGTGGTCCTGGCACCGTAGCTTTATTCTTTATAGGAAAGGAGAGATAAATGTTAATTGATACAATTAAAAAAGAAAACTTATTAGCTTTAAAAAATAAAGATGACAATAAAAGAGCAGTATTAAGCGTAATTATTAATAAATACATGATTTTAGGTTATGAGGCAAAAGCTAAAAATATTGAATTAACTGATGCCGATTTACTTAATATTATGAAAAAAACTATAAAAGAACTTGAAGAAGAGAGAAAAAGTTATAGTGATGCCCATAGGGAAGATAAAGTAAAAGATATTACTTATCAAATGGATATTGTTTCTTCTTACTTACCAAAAATGATGAGCGAAGAAGAAATTAAAATTGTAATTTTATCTTTAAGTGATCGTTCAATCCCATCAGTTATGAAACATTTTAAGCAAAATTATAATGGTTTATGCGATATGGGTCTTGTAAATAAGGTCTTAAAAAGTTTATAATTAAATACTTGCTTAAAACAAGTGGGGAAATAGTTCAATGGTAGAACAGCGGTCTCCAAAACCGTTGATCTGGGTTCGACTCCTTGTTTCCCCGCCAATATTAAAAGATAGACAATTTAATTATTGTCTTTTTATTTTGCTTTTTTATTAATATAATTGGGAAATCATATGGTTTTTTAAAATAAAACAAGAAAACTATATGAACTACATTATTAATAAGAGTTGGGAAATACATATGTTTTTGATGTTGATGAATAATTTTAATTTTATATATTTTCTTATATTTAAATAATTAGGAGAGTTATAAATTGAATATAGATTTTTATTTGCCCTTTAATTTTAAAGTTTTATAGATGTAATAAATATATTAATATATTTATAGTATGAGGAAGATATTTAAAGTTTTAATAGTTTTTGGTTCAATTTTCGTTTTTGTTGGTGCAATAAGTTTAACTACTCATTTAGTTTTAAAATATAAATATGACATTGATTGTATTCAAATTGGTATGGGTTTAAAACATATTGGAAAAGAAGTTAATGAAGATAAAACTTGTACAAATAAGTTTGATGAAGAGGATAAAAATAAAGCAATTGACATCATTAACGCTTCAACCAATGATTTTATTCAAGATGATGAAAACAATAATGTTATTTTTGATTACAATAATTTAGTTAATGAAATGAAAACTGTCATTGAACTTAATGATAAAGAAGTTGGTGCTATTTGTTCAGTTGTTTTAGAACAAGTTAAAAATGGTGAATTTGATGTTGAAGATTTTACGTTTAATGTTGATTTAATTGAGATTACTTTTTCAAATTTAACTGAAAATAGCTGTGATTTATCATCAACATTTAAAATTGATGTATCTTCTTTTAAAGAAGAAATGAATGCTTTTCCACTAAGTATGGCTAAATCATTAGTACCAAATAGTATTTATTTATTTTCTACAATTACTGTTAATAAAGGAGATCAACCATTTAGTTATTCTTTAGATTCTAAATCATTTAAGATCAATAGTTGTACTAACGAAGAAACAAAGTATTTATTAAGCATTACTAATAGATTTTTAAATATTGGAACAAGCGATGATATTAATTTATTAATTGGTTCAACAATTGTAGATGGATTAATCGGAACTGAAGAAAATAAAGGATTGGCTTATTCGTTAAAAGATGTAGGGGCAACGGATTATAATTTCGTTTCAAAAAATGATGAAATATTATTTAGAGTTGAGAGGGATATATGAGAAATTTTAAGTTAAGTGATGGTTATATAATTCCAAGCATTGGCTTAGGAACATTTAAATTAACTAATGATGAAGCATATAATTCTACATTAAATGCTTTAAAGATTGGTTATAGATTAATTGACACTGCTAATGTTTATTTTGATGAAGAAGGTGTAGGTAGAGCTATTAAAGATTCAAATATTAATAGAGGAGATATATATTTAGAAACAAAAATATGGCCAACTTCATTCTTAGATAAAGAAGTAATACATAAAACATTAAAAAGATTACAAGTAGATTATTTAGACTTAGTATTGATTCATCAACCATGTGGAAATTATATTGAAGGATATAAAATACTTGAGAAAGCATATAAAAATAAAGAAATTAGATCAATTGGATTATCTAATTTCAATATAGAAGAAATAAAGGAAATATTAGCAATTTGTGAAGTTAGACCTGTCTTATTACAAGTTGAAAATCATCCATTTTGTCAAAATAAAAAATTGAAAGAATTTGCTGAAAAAGAAGGAATTATTCTTCAATCTTGGTTCCCATTTGGTGGAAAAGGAAATAATAGCGTATTAGATAACGAAGTCATTAAATCAATTGCAATTAAACATAAAAAGACTACTTCCCAAGTTATATTAAGATGGAATATTCAAAATAACTATATTCCAGTTCCTGGATCAAGAAGTGAAGAACATATTAAAGAAAACTTTGATATATTTGACTTTGATTTAGATAAAGAGGATTTAAAATTATTAGATTCGTTAAATAAAGAAGAACCATTTCATAAAAGAAGTGAGGAATCTTTTAAAAGATATATGACAATAAAAATAGAGGATTAATTATGTACGAGATTAAAAATTTTAAAAAACATGTAGACATTATTAAAATTGATAATGGGTTAAATTTAAAAGCCACATTATGTAATTTTGGAGCTGGAATTTATAGTTTATATTACGATGAAGATCCAATGGTTCTTGAATTGGAAGATATTGAATCCTATATGTATGCTCCTGGATATTTCAACAAAACATTAGGGTGTGTTGCTGGAAGAATTCCTTGTGATGGAGAGATTAATGGAAAAAAGTATAGTGTAAAACCTGTTAATGAAGGAAAAGACTTTGCTCTTCATGGAGGAGACTTTAAATCACTTTCTTTTAAACCTTGGAAATATGAAGTTAAAGAAAATGATAAGGAAATTAAGGTTATTTTTAAGATCAAAACAAAAGATTTAGAAAATGGATTTATTGGAAGAGCATCAATTAAAATCATCTATGTTTTCTCTAAAATTAAGAATACTTTCAAAATTTTATTTAAAGCTAAAGCATTAGATGATACTTTATTAAATTTAAGTAACCATATCTATTGGTCATTTGCTAGAGATTTATCATTAGCAGAATATAAATTAAAAATGAACGCTGATAGAGTTGCTTTAATGAGAGATGACCTTTTATTTACAGGAGTAGATGATGTTCCTGCTTATATTGATTTTAGAACATCAAGAAAAATTAAAGGAAGCAATGATTTTATTAGAAAAAATATTAGTGTTGGTACAATCGATAATACATTCTTATTTGATTCTAAAGTTGGGAAAGCTACTTTAAAAAGTGATAAATATACACTAAATATGAAAACAGATTATCCTGCTATGAATATTTATTTAGATAACTCATTAAGTGATGCAAAGTTCAATAATAGAAGTGATTTTGGATTAATGAGAGGTATTGCTCTTGAGCCTCAATTATTTGTTTTAGATCATGATCAAATTACTTTCTTAAAAGGTGATACATACAACTATAAAATTGAATATTCTTTAAAAAGAAACGAGAAATAATATGGAAAATTTAATTGATTCATTTAAAGGAGTATTTTCTATAACTCCAAATATTTATATTGATGCTGGTGGAAGATTTGAAATAATTGGAAATCATACAGACCATAATCATGGATTATGTATCGTTGCTAATTGTTCTTTAAGAGTTAAAGCCGTTTTAGTAAAAGATCCAAATGTTGTAGATATTAAATCAAAAGGTTACGAAAGATTTTCTTTTACTATTAAAGAATTAGATAACTATTCGGATTTTAGTAATAAAACCAAAGCTTTAGTAGCTGGAATTTTAATTAAATTAAAAGAACAAGGATATAAAATTGGTGGATTTAAAGCTTATATTGAAAGTGATATTCCAGATGGTAGTGGAGTTTCTTCAAGTGCAGCTATTGAATCTTTAATTGGTTATATTATTTCTTATCTTTATAACGATAAGAGTATTCCTGCTTTAGTTATTGCTAAAACTGGACAATTTAGTGAAAACAATTACTTTAATAAACCTTGTGGATTATTAGATCAAATTGGTACATCTTTCTCTAATTGTAACTATATTGATTTTGAAAATATTAAATCACCTATTTTAGAGAATTTAGAGTTTAATTTACCACTTAATTTATATTTAGTTAAATCTCTTGGAGATCATTCTTCATTGACTCCTTTATATGCAAAAATTCCTTCAAGTATGAAAGAAGTTGCTAAATTATTAGATAATAAAGAAGTGCTTAGAGATGTAAAAGTTAAAGAAGATATTTATTCTTTAATTGATAAACTTGATATTCCTACTGATAGAAAAAACATTGCAAAACATTTCTTTATTGAATGTGATAATGTTTTAATAGCTAAAGAAGCTATAAAAAATAATGATGTAGATTCTTTCTTAGAAGCTATTAGAAAGTCTCAATCTTCTAGTTTACATAATTTAAGGAACACATATGTTGAAGATGATGAATATTTAGATTCTCCTCAAGATATTATTGATAAAGTTGAAAAAGAAATTGGAGAAGAAGGTGCTGTTAGAATCCATGGTGGAGGATTTAAAGGAACAGTATTAGTCTTCGTTAAAAATAATATTAAATCTAAATTTGAAGAGTATTTAGAGAAAAACTATAAAAATAGATACTATAAAGTTAACATTTCTAAACATTGTGTAAACTTTAAAGAAATATAATTAAAAGAGCTCGTTACGAGCTCTTTTCTTGTTAATTAATTTATGATTATTTAGACATTTTGTCCCAGTATTCAATTTCTTCAACATCTGGAACAAAGATATAATTGTAGTTTCTAGCAAGTCCTTTATAATCAAGACCATAGCCAATTAAGAACTTATTATCTCTTAAAATATATCCATAATAATCAACATCAAAATCAACTCTTCTTAAAGCTTTTTTATCAACTAAACAAGCAACACTAATTGATTTTGGTTGATATTTGATTTGAATATATTGTTTTAAGTAATTAATTGTTAAACCTGTATCAACAACATCTTCAATTAAAACAACATCTTTGTTTTTAATATCTTCAGAAATATCTTTAGACAAATGAATAACACCAGTAGAGTTTGTACCTGAATAAGAACTAGCTTGCATAAAATCAATTTTACAAACACCATCGTAGTATTTTAAAAGATCCATAAAAAATGGAGTAGCTCCATTTAATACACCAATAAAAACAGGAGCAGTCTCATTATCTTTAAATCTATCTTTTAATTTAAGAGCAATTTCTTTACAAATTGTTTGAATATCTTCAGTTGATAAAATAATTTCTTTCATAGAATAACACCTCATTGTAATTATAAATAAAATTATTTATATGTCTTTATTATTAGTTAAAAATTAATATACGTTTAATAGAAAATTAATATATTTTTTATATATTTGTTTATGTTAAAATAAACAAAGAGGTATTTATGTTTTGTAGAAATTGTGGTAAAGAATTAAAAGCTGAATATAATGTTTGTCCAAATTGTGGATGTGTTATTAATAATGACAATATTCCTGCTAGCAAAGTTGATGTTACTTTAAAAAAAGAAAAGGTTTCAAGACCACCTATGTCAGCAATGGCAATAGTTGGTTTTGTTTTTGGAATTTTAGGATTTGAAAGTTGTGCGATTTTGTCGATTCCTGGTCTTATCCTTTCTATAATTGCCTTTAACCAAATTAAAAAGGGCGGCTATAGAGGAAAATCTTTTGCCCTTGCTGGAATAATTACAAGTGCTATTTCTTTAGGTTTATGGGTTATACTCTGGGCATTTTATATTGGATTACTTGGAACAATTTCAGCACCACAATACGCTTTATTTTTAGGATAAATGAAAGAATTTTTTAAGAAATATAAAAAGAAATTATTACAAGCAGCAATTATTATTTCTGCTTTGGTTCTCATTGGTGTAGCTATCTATTTTATATTAGATTATTTTAAAGTTACTGATGTTGAAAGATTGCAAGAATTAGTAAAAAGTTGTGGCGCTTGGGCCTGGATTGTTTTCTTGTTACTTCAAATTTTAGTAAGCCTTTTACTTTGTTTTGTACCAGCTAGTAATATGACATTTATAACAGTTGGTGTTCTTTGTTTTGGGGCCAACTGGCAAACATTTTTACTATGTTTTTCTGGAGTACTTATTTCTAGTGTTTTAATGGATTTAATGGGAAGATTTGGATTAAAGAAATTATTTGAAAAAATAATTGGTGAAGAGGATATGATTAAAGCTGAACAACTTTTAAATAAGTATGGTAAAGCTTATATTCCATTATTTTATTTATTCCCTCTTTTCCCAGATGATGCAATTTGCTGTGTTGCCGGAAGTATTAAAGTGAATTTTTGGTATCATCTTGCTTCTATCATTATTTGTCGTGGAATTGGTGTAGCAACTATCGTTTTTGGAATTAGTATTCTTCCTGAAGAAGTAATTACATTTACTTCTACAAATATTTGGGATTATGTAGAAGTAGTTACAATTATTGCTTTCTGGGTTATTGTTGCTTTCTATCTTGCAACGAAAGCTAACAAGTATTTTGAAAAGTTAAAAAGTAAACGCGATGAAAAAGAACGTCTTAAAGCTAAAGGAGAAGAAGAATCTCAAAAAATTGTTGAAATAGAAGAAGAAAACGACGAAGAAGACGATGAAGACGAATTATAAAAAGAGATGGGAAATCGTATAGTTTTTTAAAAAATCATATGAAATACCAGCTCTTTTTTAATCCGAAACTTTAGCTATTTTTAAGTTTTCATTAAAAATAATAAATATTTATTAAATATTTATATTTTCTGACATATTTATTATAATATTTAAGATGAGAGGTATCGTTATGAAAAATATTGTAATAATTAATAGTTCACCTAGAAAAGATGGTAATACTGAAATTCTCGCTAAATCTTTTGCTGATGGTGCATTAGAAGCAGGTAATAACGTTGAATTTATTAACCTTAGAGAAAAGAATATTAACTATTGTAGAGGGTGTTATGCATGTACACAACTTGGTAAATGTTTCCAAGGTGATGACATGAATGACATTGTAAAAAAGCTTGTTAAAGCTGATGTAATTTTATTTGCTACACCAGTTTATTTTTATACAATGAATGGACAAATGAAGGTATTTATTGATAGATGTGTTCAAAAATATACCAAAATTCATGCTGATATTTATCTTTTTGTATGTGCTGCAGATACCGAAAAAGATAATCTTAAATTAGCTGTTGAAAGTTTAAGAGGATTAACAAGAGATTGTTTTGAAAATTGTGTTGAAAAAGGTTGCATTATTGCCTCTGGTGTAACAGATATGGGCGATGTATCCAATAAAGAAGTTATGACTGAAGCTTTCTATATGGGTAAAAATGCCTAGGAGGTGACTTATGCCAGATGAATTTAAAGAATTAATTGAATATATTAAATGCCTTGATGGCTATAAACTTCCTGAATACAAAGATTTACCTCAAATTCCTTTATATATGGAACAAGTCGTTAGTTACGTTAACGATACTTTAAACAACATTTACAAAAATAATGAAAGTACAATCACCCCTTTCATGGTTAATAACTATGTTAAAGCTAAGATGATTAATGCTCCTAAAAAGAAAAAATACGATACCAATCATATTGCCTATTTATTAAGCATTGGTTTATTGAAGAATGTTGTATCAATGAGAGATTTAGCTGGAATTATTGAAATTGATAAGACATTTACCGACAATAAAGAACAACTTTATGATTACTTTAAAGATATGCACGATGAAGTATTGAAAAATCAAGCTCATAGAGTAAAAACAAGACTTGATGCTATTGATAAAGGCAAAAACAAATACAAAAAGAATAAAGAGCTTGAAGATCGTTTAAATCTTACTTACGTTGCTTTAAGACTTTATATTGAGTCAGAAACTTCTAAATTAATTGCAGATGCAATTATGAATAAGATGTCAAAGATGGTTTTACCAAAATCAGCTTTGGTTGAATCTAAAAAAGAAGTTAAATATCAAAACAAAAAATTAGGAAAGGAAGCTAGTAAAATAGGTTCGTCGAGGAAATAATTATGAAAGTTTTAGTTACAGGTGGATTAGGATTTATTGGTTCTCACACAGTCGTTCAATTAATTGAAGATGGTATGGAAATTGTTATTGTAGACAATCTCTATAATTCCAAAATTGATGTTTTAGATAGAATTGAATCTATCACTAAGGTAAGACCAACATATTATAATGCTGATGTTACTGATAAAGAAGAAATGGAAAAGATTTTCGCTAAAGAAAATATTGATTCTATTATTCATTTTGCTGGTTATAAAGCAGTCGGTGAATCATGTGTTAAACCATTGATGTATTATAGAAATAATCTTGATTCTACTTTAACATTACTTGAGTTAATGGAAGAATACCACGTAAATAATATGGTTTTTTCATCATCTGCTACAATTTATGGTCTTCCAGACAGTGTTCCATTAACTGAAAGTTCACCTAGAAAAGAAGCTACATCTCCATATGGTGAAACTAAGGTTATGATTGAAAGAATTTTAGAAGATGTTTCTAAAGTTCATAAAGAATTTAACATTGCAATTTTAAGATATTTCAATCCAATTGGTGCTCATAAATCACATCTTTTAGGTGAAGATCCAAATGGTTTACCAAATAACTTATTACCTTACATTAATAAAGTTGCAGTTGGATTACTTCCTTATGTTAATGTCTTTGGTGATGATTATGATACACCTGATGGTACTGGTGTAAGAGATTATATCCATGTTGTTGATCTTGCTAAAGGTCATTTACTTGCTTTAAGAAAATTAGAAAAGAATTGTGGATTATTTGTTTGTAATTTAGGTACTGGTAAAGGAACTTCAGTCCTTGAAATTATCCATGACTTTGAAGTTGCTACCGGTGTTAAGATTCCATATAAAATTGGTCCAAGACGTTTAGGAGATATTGCTACAAATTATGCTTCAACTGATTTAGCTAAAAAAGAGTTGGGATTTACATGTGATTTTACAGTTTTAGATGCTTGTAAAGATGGATATGATTTCCAACTTGCTGAAGAAAAAAGAAGAAGCAAATAGCATTTGGAGCGTAGACAAGTGGTAAAGTCATAGGTCTCTGAAACCTACATGCGATGGTCCGAATCCATCCGCTCCAGCCACGCTCATTTAGACTTTAATACATTTTTGTATTAAAGTTTTTTATTTACCTTTAAATATTACAAGTAAAATGTATAGAAAAGCCCTTATTTAAAGTATATAATACTTTAAGTATGAAATTATTTGATGTACTTTTAAATTTAAATTTCGACTATAAACTAGCAATAGCTATATTTGTTATAGTTTTTATGGTAATTCTATTGGTTTTGGCCATTGTTTATATCGTTCTTTTAAACAAAAAGACAAACATCAAAGAAAAAAATAGATTAGAATCATTAAATATTTTTTCTGATTGTGTTTTAAATTTAAGAACTCAAACAGTTAAGATTATTAAATTAAATAACTTAAGTGAAGTTCGTACTATTCCATTTTTAGACTTTTTAACTCAATTCGATGTAAAAGAACAAAACGAACTAAAATTATGGTTTGAATCTTTGGTAGTAGAAAAAGATCCAAACGAAAACAAAAAAGTTTATCTTGCTACTGAAGTTGTACATTCTTCAAACAAAAAAACTATTAAATATGTAAAAACCACTTTAACAGTTAACCAAATAGATAGAAATGCAAATGTAATTTATTTTGTTAAAGAACCTCAAAAAAGTATTCCTACTCAAATTTTATTTAAGAAAAATAAGAAAAAAGTACACCCAGTATTTTATTCATATAATGATTTTAAAGCTCTTTTTGAAGCAGGAGACTTTAAAAAAGGCGCTTGTTATTTCATCAAATTGATTAGTAGAAAAGATACATTTTGTTCTTTCAATGAAAAGTACATTTTCTATAAAGTTATAAATAATTTCTTCAAATATTATGAAGAAAGTAATATTTATGTTTTGTTTAATGAAGAAAACCCATTAGAAATTTTAATTGTTGATGTGAAATCATCTTCTAGTAAGAGTGAAAATGATCGTCAATTAAGAAATAAAATTAATATAATTTACGAACATCTTAAAAAGATGTGTGAAATATGTGGGTTTTTAAGATTTTTTACATTAGTTGCTGTTTCTACAAAATGTAGCGAATTGCCTCAAGAAATGGAAAAATCATATGATTTAATTAATAGATTCTGCTCTAATTTAATTGAAGAAAAGAAGAATTGTGAATATTTAAATGCTAAATCCAATGATTTTATTGTTCTTCAAGATAGTTATAGTGATGCTGTAGCTAGTGTTATTAGAAATAATAAAATCGATATTTATTTCACCCCAATTATTAAAGCTACTAAAAAGAAGACATATATTTTTGGCTATAGTTATCTTCCAAAATTAACTGATGAAAAAATTAGTGATTATGAAGTTTTTAAAAATCAAGCAGCTAGATTTGATTTAAGAAAAGAATGTTTCAGTTTAGTAATTAAGAAAACAATTAATAATTTTATTGCTCAAAAACCAAACTCAACCACAAGATTATTTTCTTTAATTGACTTAGAGGATATACCTTATGCAAATAGATTATTCCCTCATATTAGTAACTTAAAAGATTGTAATTTAGTATTAACTTTCAAAAATAATGAATTTATAGATTATGAAGATGACCAAGAATATATTCATGTTATTAAAACTGCTCAATCAAAAGGATATGATTGTGCTCTTTATATCAATATCAATGATTATTTCTTGAAAGACTCTACATATAAGATGTTTAATTATTTCCTATTTAATTTTGATAACTATAAAGAATTGAAAGCTAATAATAGAGAATTCATTAAAATTCATACTTTATTAGAACAATTTGTTAAGTTTAATAAACCAATTATTTGCGTTAATGTTTATAACTGGGCAATTATTGAACTATTAGTTAAAAGTGGAATATCATATTTCTCAAGCCCGAATATCTTTTCTAGATCGGCGTTATTATCACCGATAGATAAAAAGGCAGAAAGAAAATTTAACAATATATTTAAGGAGTAGATTATGGATATTAAAAATAAATCAATTACATCAAGAGACGAAGATTTTGCTCAATGGTATACCGATGTTTGTAAAAAAGCTGAATTAATGGACTATTCAGAAGTTAAAGGTTTTATTATTTATAGACCTTATGGATATGCTATTTGGGAACAAATTCAAAATTACTTAAATAAAGAATTTAAGAAAACAGGACATGAAAATGTTTATTTACCTTTAGTTATTAACGAATCTTTATTCCAAAAGGAAAAAGATCATATTTCAGGTTTTGCTCCTGAATGTTTAGTAGCTACAATTGGTGGTACAGAAAAATTAGAAGACAGATTAATTATTAGACCAACAAGTGAATGTTTATTTACCGAACATTATAAACATATTATTTCAAGTTATAGAGATCTTCCAAAACTTTATAACCAATGGTGTTCAGTTGTAAGATGGGAAAAGACTACAAGACCATTCCTTAGAGGAAGCGAATTCTTATGGCAAGAAGGTCATACAATGCATTCAAGCGAGGAAGAAGCTAGACATGAAGCTATCCAAATGTTAGATATCTACGACAAAATGGGTAAAGAATTATTAGCTGTTCCTTTCGTTAAAGGTAAAAAGACTGATAAAGAAAAATTTGCTGGAGCTAAAGAAACATATTCAATTGAAGCTTTAATGCACGATGGTAAAGCTCTTCAATCAGGGACAACACATTATTTTGGACAAGATTTTGCCAAAGCTTTTGGTGTTCAATATCTTGATAAAGATGGAAAAATTAAAAATCCTCATCAAACAAGTTGGGGTGTTTCAACTAGATTAATTGGATCTATTATTATGGTTCATGGTGACGACAATGGTTTAGTTTTACCTCCATTTGTTGCTCCAATCCAAGCTGTAATTGTTCCAATTCAAATGCAAAAAGAAGGGGTTTTAGCAAAAGCTAGAGAATTAAAAGCATTATTAGAAGAAAAAGATATTAGAGTTAAATTAGATGAGAGCGACAAAACTCCAGGATGGAAGTTCTCTGAATACGAAATGAAGGGTGTACCTTTAAGAATCGAAGTAGGTCCAAGAGATCTGCAAAATGGTGTAGTTACTATTTGTAAACGTAATGATGGTAAGAAAGAAACTTTAAAAATTGAAGAAGTTGCTGATGAAGTTGTTCGTTTATTAGGTGTTATACATGAAGAAATGTATCAAGCTGCTGTTTTAAATTTAAGTAAAAACATCAAAGAAGCTCATAACTTAGAAGAATTAGAAGCCATTGTTTCAAAAGGTGGATATGCCAAAGTTATGTGGTGTGGAGATAGAGCTTGTGAAGATAAAGTAAAAGAAATGTTCAATGCAACATCTAGATGTATGCCATTTGCTCAAGTAAAAATTGATGAAAAGTGTGCAATTTGTGGAAAGGAAGCAAAATATTTAGTTTTATTTGCTAAAGCTTATTAATCATGAGTGAATTAGAATTAACTTTAACTATTGTTTTTAGTGTAATTGGCGGATTACTTCTATTATTTTTAATTTCAGTTATTGCGTTATCTTATACTTTTTTTCATATTGGTTTTAAAAGAAAGAATGTTAATGAATATACAGCCATTATTTACGATGCTCCAAAAGATAAATATCACTGGTTTGAAAGTTGTAATACAACTGATGTAAGTATTAAAACTTTTGATTCTTTAAATTTAACAGCCAAATTTGTTAAAAACGAAAAGAGTAACCATTTATACTTTTTAACAATTCATGGTTATCATGGTATGTTTATTTCTCGTATGCCAATTGCAAAAGTTGCTTTTGATAAATATAACGCTAATGTTTTAGCTATTAATATGAGAGGACATTATACTAGTGAAGGAAAATATAACTCATTAGGATATTTAGAAAGTAAAGATCTTCAATGCTGGATTAATTTTATTATTGAACAGGATAAAGATGCTCGAATTATACTTGATGGAGTTTCAATGGGAGCTACAACAATCATGTATCGTTTAGATGAGATTGATTCAACTCATGTAATTGGTGCAATTTGTGATTGTGGATTCTACTCATTTTATGAAGAAATCTTAAAAGATTATAAGAAGTTTAATAAATATTTATTTCCTTTTTCTAAAATGTTCTTAAGACCATTTTATAGAGCTAGATATAAAGTAGCTTTAAAAAGTTTAAATTGTTTTAAAGGTTTAAATAATAGTAAAATACCAGTTTTGTTTATACATGCTGAAGATGATCCAGTAGTACCTTATAGTGACCATGTAAAAGAATGTGAAGTTTTTTCTAAGGATACTAAAATGGAAATTCTACGTTTTAAAGATGGTGGTCATGCTCGTACTTTTTATAATCATAATGAAGAGTATGTTGAAGCTATGACTAAATTTATTGATGAAATTATATGAAAGAAGGAGTGAAAATGAAAAAAAGTTTAATATTTTGTACTTTGCCGTTACTTTTATCTTTAATTTCAGGTTGTAATAGTAATTCTCAAGGAAACGATGAAGTTATTACTAAAAAGAAATTAACTATTTTAGCTGATGACGCTATTAGTTATGTTCCTTTAAATAGTGAATATTTACCAGGAGAAAGCGTTACTTTTCAAATAACTAGTTTAAAATTATCTAGCCAAGAATATAAAGTGTATTTGAATGATGAAGCCTTAGTTGGAATGACTGAAACAACATATATTTTCACCATGCCGAATAAAGATTCTACATTAAAAGTTGAATTAAAAAATATTACTAAAAAAATTAATTTTGAAGATAGTGACAAGTTTAATGTTAGTGTTAAAGATAACTTGAGTGAAGCCTCTATAAATCAAGAAGTTTTCTTTAACTTTGAGATTAAAAATGAATATGTAAATGATATCAACTTAAAAGCTATTGAAGCTTATTATTATGTTCAAGATGTAAAAACAAATTTTAATCTAACAATAAATTCAATTAGTGATTATAAGTATAGTTTTATTATGCCTAACTATGATGTTTATCTTAAACCAGTATATGAAACTATTCAAAAATATAAAGTTACTTTAAAAGAAACAGATAACATCAAAATTAAATTAATCAATAATAAAACAGATTATCAAGAATTTGAAAAAGTTACTTTCACATTAGAAATTAAAAACGAAGCAAGATTAAAAGAGGTAGTTGCTATTGATGAAGAAGGAAGTAATTTACCTGTTTTATATGAAAATAACGAATATTCTTTCTATATCGGAAACAAGAATGTAACTATTGAAGTTAAAGAAAAATCCAATGAACTTTATTTAGTTACTTCAATTGTTAAACCAAAATATGGAACAGTTAGTTTTGTTGATGGAAAAACAGAATATTATGAAGGTGATTTAGTATCTTTTAAAATTACAACTTCAGCCGGATATAAAGTTAAAGGGTGTAATTTATATGACATTTCTTTAGAAAGTGTAGCTACAACTGTAAGATATGATTCATCAACTGATACATATTATTTCACTATGATTGATCAAGATTTATATTTGGATGCAGAATTTAGTCAAATTTATGTAATTAATGTAAATAAACCTGAGACATTAGAATTAACTTATGTAGAAGAAAAAAGCTATTACGTTGGAGGAGAAAAAGTTGAATTCACTGTTAAAAGTATAGATACTAATTTTGCTTTTGATAGTTTATCAATTACCTACTATAACGGAAGTAGTGATATAAAAGTAGATTATAACGTTAAAGATGGTGTATACTCTTTTTCAATGCCTACATTTAATGTAACAATCACATTAAATGATAGAGAAGTGAGTGCCCCATCTTCTAATCCATTTAATGATGTTAGTAAGTTCCAAGCAACTGTTAAAGAAACTTATTACGATGAATGGGATGATTATTACACCACAACATTAACTTTCAATTTAACTTTTGATTTTAATGGTGATGGAACATTTACTTATACTGCATATTATGTAGAAGCTAAGGAGACAAAGAAAGTATTTGATCATTATACTTTTACATATAATGAAGATACATTATGTCTTAATATGGCTTTAGGATTTTCTCAAGACGTTAAAAAAGATTATTTTAAAGCAATAAAAGATAGTGATGGAAACGTTAATAGTTTTAAAGCATTAATGGATATTGATCCACATAATGGAATTTATACTATAAAAACAAATACGATTTTTACAAAAATCTAAGGAGATAAATATGAAAAAAAGAATGTTATTAACATTAGCTGTTAGTTCTTTATTATTTGGTTCACTAGGTGTCGTTACAAGTTGTGATAGTGAATCAATTAACGATAATAACGGACCAAAGAATTATGAAGGTGAAGGAGCACCAAGTGATTCTTTAGGAAAGGATGGTGATACTTACCTAGATACTTTAACAAACACAACTTATATTAAAGTTAATGGAACATGGGAAGTTAAATCAAATTCAACACATTATGAAGGAAGCGGTATTCCTAATGATGCTTTTGGAAATGATGGAGATACTTTTACAGATATGTCCACAGGTGATAAATATGTAAAGCAAGGTGGAAAATGGATTATTACTGAAGAAGGAAACTTAATTTTAAAACATACTGTCACATTTGATTTAAATGGTGGAACTCTTAACGGAGCCTCTTTCTTAGATCCTGTAAAAGTTAAACATGGTGATTGGGTTTCTGAACCTTTAGGCACTCCAATGAAAAAGAATTGCACATTTATTGGCTGGTATGATGGTCAATATCAATGGAATTTCCATTCACCAGTTAATGGAGATTTAACTCTTGTTGCTACTTATAACACAAATGAAGATTCAAAAGTTCAATTTACTGTTAATCCAAATAATGGTGAAAATGAATATTCTTGGAGTGGAGCAAACGGAGATTATCCAAAATTAAAAGTTCCAGCAAAAGAAGGATATGAATTTGTTGGATGGTATATTGAATCAACTGGAGAAGAATGGATTGGTGTTGCTAATGAAGAAGTTAATGGGCAAACACTTGTTGCTAAGTTTATAAAAGCTAGCTTTAATTTTAAATTCCAACTTAAATCTGAAACAAATACTATTAAAATCACAGGAATTAATAATATTGATACAGTTAGTGTTGTAATTCCAGATACTTTTGATGGTTATGTAATTGATGAAATTGCTGAAAATGCCTTTGGAAATAGAATTTCTCTTGAAAGCGTAACATTTGGTCCAAATATTAAAGTTTGTAGTCCAAAAGCTTTCTTAGGATGTAGAGCCTTAAATACAATTAATGTTACTGGTGGAAGTTTATATTATAAGTCAATTGATGGAGTTTTATATAACGCACAAGAAACCGAATTAGTTTTTGTTCCTCAAAAGGCTTCTCCAGATCAACAATTTGATGTCCCTTCAACAATTACGAAAATTGGAGATTATGCTTTTTATGGTCAAGATTATGAAGGAATTAGTGGTATTAAACTTAATGAAGGATTAATCGAGATTGGTGAAAAGGCTTTCTATAATTGCAGAAATGTTGCTCAATGGAATTTCCCATCAACTCTTAAAAAGGTTGGAGATTATGCTTTCTGTAAGTTTGATAGTGCTCTCCAAGAAATATTCAATTTAAATGATGGTCTTGAATATATTGGTGATGCTTCATTTGCTGGTGTTTATATAAAAGGTGATTTTAAATTACCATCAACAGTTAAACATATTGGTGCAAGAGCTTTTGCCAATGATACAGCAATTACAAAATTTACTTTCCCAAGAGATTTGGAAACTTTAGGTGAAAACCCATTAAGTAATTGTACTGGGATTTTAGAAATTGAACTTGAAAGTGGTAACACACATTTTGCAATGCATGATGGTATTTTATATACAGCTGATTATAAAACATTACTTCTTTGCCCAAGTGGTAGAACTGAACCTGTTGAAGTTAAAGAAGGAACAGAACTTATTGGTCCATTTGCTTTTTATGAAGTTGACCAATTAGGTGAAATTACATTCCCAAATAGTGTAGTTGAGTTTGGTGAATCAGCTTTTGAAGATTGTTATCATATTTCTTCATTTACTATTCCTGATACAGTTACAAAAATTGGTGAAGGTTGTTTTGATGAATGTACTGATTTAACAAGTATTAATTTTGGAACTGGCATTACTTCTCTTCCAAAATATGCTTTCTGGGGTTGCTCTTCTTTAAGTGAATTGACAATTCCCGGAAATATAAAATCAATTGGAGATTTTGCTTTTGCATATTGTACAGGTTTAACAAAAATTACCTTTAATGAAGGTCTTGAATCTATTGGAACTTGTGCATTTATGTATGGTTGGACAGATGAATACGCAACAGATCCAGGAAGTAAGGTTAAAACATTAAAACTCCCAGATTCATTAGTTTCTTTATCTGATGATGCATTTAGTGGACATAGTGGAATTATTAGTATTCAAATTGGAGCAAATCTTAAATCATTCCCAGCTTATCAATTTAATAATTGTGATTTAAAAACAGTTACAGTTAAGAATTCAAATTATCTTCAAAATATTGACGGATTAGTTCTTTCAAAAGATGGAACAGTCTTATACTACGCAACAACATTAACTTATGGAGATGTTGAAATTCCTAGTGGAGTTAAAGTTGTTTCAGAATATGCTTTCTATAAGAGCTCAACATTAAGAAATGCTTTAAAAGAAGACGGATTCGACATTACTAGTATAAAGATTCCTTCAACAGTAGAAACTATTGAAGAAGGTGCGTTTACATATACAAAAGTAGGAAGTGTTGCATTTGGTTCATCTTTAAGAACAATTGAGAATCATGCTTTTTATAGTGCTGAATTAAATGGTATTACCTTTGCTGAAGGTGTTGAAACTATCGAAGAAGGAGCTTTCACTTTTACCGAAGGTGTTAAAAATGTTATTTTCCCAACTACTTTAAAAACAGTAGGTGAAGATGCCTTTGCTTTAAGTGATTTAACAACTCTTAAGCTCAACGAAGGATTAGAATTTATTGGTACTAATGCGTTTAGAAATACAAATATTACTGGTGTTATTAAGTTACCAACAACATTAAAGGAATTAGGAAGCAATGCTTTCTGGCCAGGATACACAAAAACCAATTATGTTGAAAACTTTGATTTAACTGGAAATCCATACTTAATTTGTGAAAATGGTATTGTTATGGATGCTTTAAAAACAAAAGTTATTGCTTATGCAGCTGGATACAAAGCTGATGGAATTAATAATCAAACATCTATCACAATTCCTTCAACAGTTAAAACAATCGGTGCATCTGCACTTTCATACGCACCATACTTAAAAGAAATAGTTTTACCAGAAGGATTGTTAACAATCGAAGATCAAGCATTTGAAAGTACAGGAAACTTAACCGAATTAGTTATTCCTCTTTCAGTTCAATATGTTGGTTATAGAGCGTTTAATGCCTGGAAGATTGGCACAAAATTAACATTTAAATGTAGTGCTACTTATGCTGCAATGCATTTTAGCCCAGAATATTTAAATGGTGTTTCTACAACAATGACTGTTGTTACTTATAATGGGTAATTAAAATGAAAAATAATAGATTCGTTATTCTTTTAGCTGGGGCACTTTTAATGAGCTGCACCCCAGCTAATAAAGATTTTTATGAAGTAAGTTATTCAAATAACTATGAAAATGGTGGTTATTTTAAGAATGTTGTCGTTTCTAAAGATGCAAATTTAAAAAGACCAAGCAATCCAACTCGTGAAGGTTATATTTTTCAAGGTTGGTCTACTAATAAAAATGAGTTTATTGAATTTGTAGATTTTGATAAACCTGTTTCTAAAGATTTAGTTCTTTATGCTTCATGGGTTGAAGATAATGATCAATTAACTGATTTATTTAAAGCCCAATTATTTAAAAAATATTTAAGTTGGGTTGAGGTTCCTACAATTAAAGCTGAAAGAGTGAGTAATATTATTGTTCAATATTATTCTCCAGCTGAAATGGGAGCAGCCGCTGATTTTAAAGATACCTTTGAAAGATATAATGATAGAACTGAGAGTGTCACATATCAAATATTAGAAGATGATAGTGAAGTTAGACTTGGTTCTTCTAAATATTATTATGATGATAAGTACTTCTATAAACAAACCATAGATGATGAAGACTCATCAAATAACAAAACAACTACAGCTCCATTTAAAGAAGAAGAACTTGAAGAATTTTTAAATATAGGATTTTATAATCTTAACATTAGAGATTTTTCAAAAGTTATTCAAGGTTTAGAAGAAGGTAAGACAGATGACGATTTGTTTTACTATGATATCAGTGAAATTGATTTAAGGAGTTTTGATTCAAGTGCTCAATATTTTGAGTTCTCTTTCTTATATGAACAAGATGTTTATAACGAAGAACAAGGATTAACTCTACAAAATCTTTCTATATACAATGGAAGTATCCATTTTTCTAATAATATAATAACCAAATCAAAGGTTATTCGTTATAACGCTGTTGCAATTAATGGTGATTTAATGATGGAAGAACAAGACACCGACACAATTATATATACTGCTGGTGATGTTAATAGGGAATAAATATGAAAAAGACTATTTTATTAAGCTTAACATTGTTTAGTTTATGTTTATTAAATGGATGTAATAATGAAACTATAGATCCAGTAGTAGAAAAAGAATATTCTCTTTTTTCTTATTTAAATGAATACAAAGATAGTGAAGATTATGTTTTAAATATCGTTGGGGAAGGTTCATCTCCAATGTCTTCAACAACATATAACAAAACAATTTCTTATTCAAAAAATGTTATTAAATTTGAAGAAAATTTTGGTACATACAAGATTGTTACTGGATATATCAATAAGGATAAAAAAGTATATACATTCAAACAAAACGATGGAACTTATGTTTTAGATAATGAAATAAGTGGAAATACAAATTGTTATGACATGGTATTTTCTTTAAGCAAATTAAAATTAGATACTTATTTAGCTTATGAAAATAATAATTATAATTTTGAATTAAGTGTAGATAGTAGTGGAAATCCTGTTAAATACATTGATTATTATAACGTTTATGTTCTTGCTAGTATGTTAAAAATAGGAACTCAACTTGATTATGTCGCTGGAGCAAAATTATCTTTTAATAAAGATAAAGAAGCTTTATATTTTGAGTTGATATCTTATTTAGCTAATGATGGTGGACAAGAATTTATCTTCTCTTATAATGTTAGTTTTAGTTTTATTAATAATACGAGCGATGTAAGTGAAGCGTTATCTAATTCAACATTTAATAAAACTCCATTAAATGAAAAATTCCAAACAATAAAAACCTTATGCTCTTATGGATATGGAATTAAAAATTATTCAATTAAAGGAAGTGATGGAAACGGAAACTCATTAACTTTTAGTGGAAATGTTTATATTAATGATAGATATTGTGTTTTTGATTATTCAACAGATGCTTATCAAGCAATCCAAGGATTCTTAAATTATGAAGATGCTGTTTATGCTATTCAACCAAGCGGCACCTCTGTTTCAATTAGTAAAATCATAAGTAAAAAAGAAATAATGGATTTTAATAAGCAAAACAATTCTTCTTATACTTCATTAGACTTTGCTAGACTTATGTTCTATCAAATGTTTAATATAATTCCAATTGAAACAACGGCTGTTTATCAAAATGAAAATTATATTCAATATGATTCAACATTAGATTTATTCTATGCTTCAGATTACTTTGATTTGCTTGGATTTTCTAATAATGTTGACGAAACATTATATTTCACTATGCTTAATCCTCAAATTAGACCTCTTTCTTATACTTTAACTTATAAAGAATATGGTGATCCTAATACAACAGAGGATGACTTAATTAATGTAGGTTATATAGGATATAAGGAAAAAAGTGGTGGAAACGGTATAAGTAACGAAGGAAATTATCGTTTATTCTCTTATTCTAACTTTAGAATGAAGGATGATTTGATGGAATTTATCTTCGAATACACTTTACCAAATATGTAAATTAAAAGGGGATACTCGTTACATAATAGTTAAGTATCCCTTTTTTTTATTTGTCGTTTACTGTTTCTTTAATTGCACTAGCTAAAGAAGTTACATTAGCTAAATTTGAAGGAACAATAAGTTTGGTGGCATTACCATTAGCGACTTTTTCTAATGCTTCATATGATTTTAAAGTTAAAACTTTTTCATCAATTTGGGCATCTTTTAAAAGTTGTAAACCTTTACTTTCAGCTTCTCTAATTAACATTTCACCTTCAGCTTCTGCTCTTTTAATTTTAAGAATTGATTCAGCTTCAGCTTCTGCAGCTTTTATTTTAGATTGTTTATCGGCTTCAGCGTTTAAAATAATTGATTCTTTTCTACCTTCAGCGATGAGAATTTGAGAATTTTTTTCACCTTCAGCAAGAAGAATTTTTTCTCTTTTTTCTCTTTCAGCTCTCATTTGTCTTTCCATAGCGTCTCTAATATCTTTTGGAGGAAGAATGTTTTTAACTTCAACACGATTGACTTTGATTCCCCACGGATCTGTAGCTTCATCAAGAATTGATCTCATTTTTGAGTTAATGATATCTCTTGAAGTGAGTGTATCATCTAAATCTAATTCACCAATTATATTTCTTAACGTTGTGCTAGAAAGATTTTCTAATGCCGTAATTGGATCTTCAACACCATAAGTGAATAATTTTGGATCTGTTACTTGAAAGAAGACAATTGTATCAATTTGCATTGTTACGTTATCTTTTGTAATGACTGGTTGAGGTGGGAAGTCTCTAATTTGTTCCTTCATTGAAACGACTTTTGCAACTCTATCAAAGAATGGGATCAAATAGTGGATTCCTACTCCCCAGGTATACTTATAAGCTCCAAGTCTTTCAATAATATATTTATTTGTTTGTTTAACAATTCTAATTCCACTAGCAAAAATAATGATTATTACTAAGGCTAAAATTGAAAATACAACGATTAAAATGATATCTACTTTTGTCATAATTAATTCTCCTTTTTATCTTCTACAACAATTAGCTTGTTGCCGTTTATATTTTTAACAACGACTCTACTTCCTTGTTTAATAGTGGTGTTATTGATGCTTAAAGCATTCCATAAGACACCATTAATTTTTACTATACCCATATCAAGGTCGGTTATTTCTTTTTCTACAATTCCTTTTCTTCCAACTATCTCATCTATATTAGAATTAAGTAAATTTCTATTGAGCAATTTTTTAACTAAAGGTCTTAGGCAAAGTAGTAGAGTGATGGAAATAACTACAAATACGATAATAGGTATATAAAACGGAACATCTGGTATAGCTGCTATTATTAAAGCAATTAAACTTCCTGCACTAAACCAAATTGAAACAAGTTCAGTAGTGCAAGCTTCAATAATAATAGTGGCTACAAACACTACAAGCCAAACAACTATCATTGAAATATAAAGTTCCATATTTATACCTCCTTATTTAAATCGATTAAAAGTAAGTTATCGCCTTCAACATACTTAGTTTTAAATTTCTTTGGATTCGAATTAAATGTTAGATCAAATGTGCTTTCTACCATTTTGATTAACTCTGAATTAGATATACGAGCATATGTTGGTCCATAAGTTATGTTTAATAATAAGTTTTTATCTACAAAATCAATATCATTCAGTTGAACTGGTTTTATAACGATACATCTTTCATCTAAAGACATACCAACTTGAACATATTCAGCATTATCTAAATTTATAGATCCAACCTTATTAATAGTAATATTGGTGCTATAAATACTAGCAATTCCATCTTTTAAAGCTTTGTTAAACCATTTAATTTCCATAATTCGTCCTCCAAGTAATTATATCTTAACAATTAATTTTAATTAATTCAAGAAAATTCAATAAAATACAAAATAATTCATTTAAAATTAAATTCAATATTGAAGTATTTTTTGATTTAAGAATTAAAAATGATATTAAAATTATATTAAAAAAATAGTATTAAAACGAATTGTCGTTATGATATAATTTTATAGTATGAGTAACACTATTAATTCAAAAAATGTTCTTGTTTGCCAAGAAGACAAGTCTAAACTTACAGAAATTAGAAATGCGTTAAAAGCAATTGGATGCAATGTCATCACTTGTTCAACATGTAGAGAAGCTATGGATACATGTATTAAATCTTTAATTGATTTATTAATTCTTGATTTAAATTTACCAGATGGAAATGGTATGACAGTCATTGATTTTATTAGATCATTTAATAATAAGCTTCCAATTGTTGTAGTAACAAGTAGAAGTAATATTGAATCTAAAGTAATGGCTTTTGAAGCAGGTGCAAATGATTATGTTACAAAACCTTTTAATATGCTTGAATTAATAGCTAGAGTTAAAAATCAATTCAGATATTTAGCTGTAGAAGATAAACACGTTTTAACTAATGGACCATTAGTTATTGATTACGATGCCAAAACAGTTTTTGTAAATGGAGTAGAAGTCCATTTCACTAATTTTGAATACAAAATTGTCGTTTTATTAGCCCAAAATATTGATAAAACATTAAGCCATGATTATATTATCTCTCATATTTGGGGAGAAAATGGTCAAGATCCAAATGGATTAAGAGTCTTTATGGCTGGAATTAGAAAGAAAATTAATAAAGATCCAAGAAGTAGTAAAGTATTAAGAACTGATGTTGGCTTAGGATACAGAATGAACTCTGTAGATTAATATATGCAAAAATTTGTTGCAAAAGTACTTGTTTTGCTTAGTATTTTAGCGAATTTTATAATCTTTTTAATAACGATTGTTTCAATTATTTTTATTGCATTATCAACTAATGCAATTCAAGAATTTCAGTACTATATTCATAATCCATTAACTTGGGCAGGAACAATATTTACTGTAGTATCTATCATATATTCCTTAATAATATCTATTATTGCAACGATAGATTTAATAAAAGGGAAAGATATGAGAAATGTTACTTACAACTATCTAGCTTTATTTCCTATTTTGATAGCAAGTGGAATAACAGTATTTGGATTCTTATCTTTAAGTAATATATACTTTGAATTCTATACAGGAATTTATATAGCAACAGTTATATTAAATTTCTTATTATTCTTATCAACTTTATTAATAAATAAGAAAAGATTATAGATAAAAATAAATATGAGCAAATAGCTCATATTTTTATTTGCATATATTTATTTAATTTGGTAAAATAAATTCAGTAAAAAAATACTGAATAGGATTTTTATGGAAAGAGAAATTAAGTTAACAAAGAACCAATTAGCTAGATTACCAGAGTATCTAACTTTCTTCAAAAAGTGTTTAGATACTCGTTTAAAGTACATTAATTCTAGTATGATTGCTTCAGCTTTATGTTTTAGTGAGGAGCAAGTTAGAAAAGATATTCAAGTTATATCTTCAGTTAATGGAATTCCAAATCGAGGGAGAGAAATTACCAAATTAATTGCAGATATTGAAAGGGTGTTAGGATTTAAAAATACAAATAATGCTGTAATTGTAGGATGTGGTCACTTAGGTCTCGCCCTATTTAATTACAACGGATTTACTGAGTATGGAATTAAAATTGTTGGTGGATTTGATAATGACCCAAATGTTATTGGAAAAGAATTTGGAGATAGAAAGATTTACGATGTCCATAGAATGTTAGGTAAAATTAATGAATTACATGCTTTAATTGGAATTATTACTGTTCCAGGTGAAGCTGCTCAAAGTATTGCTGATGATTTAATTAATTGTGGAATTGAAGCAATTTGGAATTTCTCAGGAACTAAATTAAATGTTCCAAGCAATATTATTGTTTCAGATGTTAATATGGCTATTTCTTTAAGCGAATTAAGCCATAAATTATATATGCAAAAGTTAAAGGAGAACTCAAATGGAAAATGAAATTTACCCAAAAGAAGTATTAGAAGAAATTAATACTCTCGTAAACAAAGGTTTAAAATGCTTAGACGAATTTAGAGCTTTAAATCAAGAACAAGTTGATTATATTGTTGCTAAAGTAAGCTGTGCTGTTTTAGACCATCACGAATATTTAGCTCGTATTGCTAAAGAAGAAACAGGTAGAGGTGTTTTTGAAGATAAATGTACTAAAAACTTATTTGCTTGCGAATATGTTGTTAATAACATGAGACATCTTAAAACTTGTGGAATTATTAGCGATGATCCTATAACTGGTGTTACTGAAGTAGCTGATCCTCTTGGTGTTATTTGTGGTGTTACACCTGTTACTAATCCAACTTCAACAGTTATTTTTAAATCATTAATCGCTTTAAAAACAAGAAACCCTATTATTTTTGGTTTCCATCCAAATGCCCAAAAATGTTGTGTAGAAACAGCTAAAATTATCGAAGATGCCGCTGTTAAAGCTGGAGCTCCAAGAAATTGTGTTCAATTTATCGCTCACCCTTCTCTTGATGCTACAAAATGTTTAATGCATCATAAAGACGTTGCTACAATTTTAGCAACTGGCGGAAACGCTATGGTTACAGAAGCTTATAGCTGTGGTAAACCAGCTTTAGGTGTTGGTGCTGGTAATGTTCCTGCATATGTTGAAAAGAGCGCTAATGTTTTACAAGCTGCAAACGATATTTTAATGTCAAAAGCTTTTGATAATGGTATGGTTTGTGCTAGTGAACAAGCAGCTATTGTTGATAAAGAAATATATAAAGAATTTAAAGAAGGTTTAAAGAAATATGGTGCTTATTTCTGTAATGAAGAAGAAAAAGCAATGCTTGAAAAATATATGTTTAGACCTACAAAAGATGGAAAAGGAACTGCTCTTTTTGCAGGAGTAGTTGGACATCCAGCTTATGAAATTGCAAAAAATGCTGGTTTCGAAGTTCCTGAAAAAACTCCTATTTTAGTAGTTGAATGTTCACATTGTGGAATGGATGAAACATTAACAAGAGAAAAATTATCACCAGTTTTAGCCCTTGTAAAAGTAAAAGATTATAAAGAAGGTTTTGCTGAAGCTGAAAAAATGGTTGAAGAAGGTGGTTTAGGTCATAGTGCTTGTATCCATACAAGAAATAAGGAATTAGCTGATGAATTTGGTGTTAGATTAAAAGCTTGTAGAATCATATGGAATTCTCCAACATCTTTTGGCGGAATTGGAAATATTTATAACTCATTTATTCCTTCGATGACTCTTGGTTGTGGTAGTTATGGTCATAACTCAGTCAGTGGAAACGTCGGTGCTGTTAATTTAATTAATATTAAGAGAATTGGAAAAAGGAGAAATAATATGCAATGGTTTAAACTTCCAAGCAAAATTTATTTTGAAAGAAATAGTATTCAATATTTAATTGATTGTAAAGATATTTCTAAAGTATTTATTGTTACTGATAAATCAATGGTTGAACTTGGATTTATGAATAAAATCGTTGATCAACTTAAAGCTAGAAGAAGCGAAGTAACTATTCAATTATTCACCGATGTTGAACCAGATCCAGATATTTCAACAGTTAAAAAAGGTGCTTCATTAATGGAAAGCTTTAAACCTGATACAATTATTGCTTTAGGTGGTGGAAGTGTCATGGATGCTGCAAAAGGTATGTGGTTATTCTATGAAAATCCAACAGTTAACTTCGATGATTTAAAACAAAAATTCATGGATATTAGAAAGAGAGCTTTCAAATTCCCTCAATTAGGTAAGAAAACAAAATTAATTTGTATTCCAACAACAAGTGGAACGGGTAGTGAAGTTACTCCATTTGCTGTTATTAGCGATAGAGAACATCAAAAGAAATATCCTTTAACAGATTATTCATTAACTCCAACAATCGCTATTATCGATCCTGAATTTACTACTAATTTACCAGCTAGTGTTACTGCAGATACTGGTCTTGACGTCTTATGTCATGCTGTTGAAGCTTATGTTTCTATGTTAGCTAGTGATTATACTGATGGTCTTGCAATTCATGCTGTTGAATTAGTATTTGAATATTTAGAAAAGACTGTTAAAGATGGAAAACATGAACTTGAAGCTAGAGAAAAAATGCATAATGCTGCAACAATTGCAGGTATGGCATTTGCTAATGCTTTCTTAGGTATGTGTCACGCTATGGCTCATAAAGTTGGTGGATACTATCATATTCCTCATGGAAGAATTATTGGTATCTTACTTCCATATGTCATTAGATATAATGGTGAAATCCCACAAAAATTAGCTACATGGCCAAAATACAATGTTTATGATGCTGATAAACGTTACACTAAACTTGCTAGATTAATCGGATTAAATCCAAAGAACGAAAAAGAAGGTGTTGAGTTATTTGCTAAAGCTTGCTACGACTTATCAGTTAATATTGGTGTAAAGCCTTCATTTAAAGAACAAGGTGTTGATGAAGCTGACTTCATGAAGAATGTTGAAGAAATTGCTTATGCAGCATATGAAGATCAATGTACACCAGCTAACCCACGTATTCCTCTTGTAGAAGATATGATTAAGATTCTTAAAGATGCATACTATGGAAATTTTAATAAATAAGTAAAAAATAAAAGGGGTATCAACCCCTTTTAAAATTAAAAAAATACATTATTTCCCACTTCTTTTTAAAAATAAGTGGCGAATATATAACTAAATATCTAATAGTTTTTTATTTCTAATGATGAAGTAAATTCCTAATCCAAGTAAAACTACAGCAACAGCTAGAACACTAGCTATAATAAAATTCATGTAGTTAAAAGTATTACTATTAACTGCATCATAAATTGATACGGTTATTGCGCTTGAAAATATGATTGTTCCATAAACTACACTTGATATAAAGAATACGTAGCCAAGAATTTTATTCTTTAAAAATAAGAATACAAAACCTGTTAAAATCATTAATAACATGCTTAGTTTTGTAAATATAGAAAATATTCCTGTGACTGTTTCGTTGATAAAATTAACACTATAATTCCCAAATAAAATAAGAATTAGTACAGAAGGAGCAAATACTCTAATTGTTAAACTATAGTTTTTAATTCCAAATAAGAATATAAAATAAAAAGCAATTATTACTAACGCAACGAATAAACCAACTAAAAATTCAAAGATATTAGTAGATGGACTAGGAATTCCTCCATCAATAATGAATTTAATTAACAACAATAAACCACCAAGAAATAAGAACAATGTAGAAAGATTAAATTTTTTCTTTTCTTTAGCCATATTTAAAGCCTCCTTGTTTAATAATTTTAATTATTTTAAGAAGGCAAAACAATATAAATTATAAACAATAAAAGAAATGAAATTTAAGTATATTAAATATATAATATTTAAGTAATAGGGGGAAAAATATGCCTAAGTTTGATACAAGAGTACAAGAATTAAGATATAGAGTTTTAAAAGAAGTAGCAAAACATATATATAATGACGATTTAGTTAAATATTTTTATGATATTCCTAAGACTATTATTCCTGGACCAAAACCTTCTATGCGTTGTTGTATTTATAAAGAAAGAGCTATCGTTCAAGAAAGAATCAAGGTAGTCTTAAATGCTTCAACTAAAAATAAAGAAAATGTTATTAAAGTTATTGATATTGCATGTGATGAATGCCCATTAGGTGGATATATTGTTACTGATGCTTGTAGAGGGTGTATCGCTCATAGGTGTAGTGAATCTTGCCCTAAAAAAGCTATTAGTTTTACTAATGATTTAACTGCAGTTATTGATAAATCAAATTGTATTAACTGTGGTTTATGTGCAAAAGCTTGTCCGTATAGTGCAATTGAAAATAGAATTAGACCTTGTGAAAGAATTTGTAAAAACAAGTGTATTAGCCCTGACCCATTAACAAATGCTGCAAAAATTAATGATGAAAAATGTATTCATTGTGGTAGTTGTGTATATATGTGTCCTTTTGGAGCAATTGTTGATGAATCATATATCATTGATGTAATTAACATATTAAAATCAAGTGACAAAAAAGTTGCTATTGTAGCTCCTTCAATTGGTGGAAATTTCACTGAATTTGGAGTTAAAAAAGTCATTAGTGCATTAAAAGAGTTAGGATTTGATATGGTTATTGAAGCTGCTCTTGGAGCAGATATTGTAGCTGAACATGAAAGTAAAGAGCTTGTTGAAACAGGAAAATTAACTTCATCATGTTGCCCATCTTTTACTTCTTTTATCGAAAAGAATTATCCAACATTGAAAGATAAAATTTCTAATAGTCTTTCTCCAATGGCAACAATTGCTAAAAAAATTAAAGAAAAAGAACCTACATCTAAAGTTATATTCATCGGTCCATGTACTGCTAAAAAGTATGAAATTAAAGATGAAAGAGTTAGTAAATACGTAGATAGTTGCTTAACTTTTGAAGAACTTCAAGCTTTATTTGATGCTAGAGAAATCGACATTTCCTCATTAGAAGAATCTGATTTTAATTTAAGTGGATCATATTTTGGAAGAGGATTTGCTAAATGTGGTGGTTTAACTAGCGCAGTTAAACAATCTTTAGAAGAAGAAAATATTGATTTTGAAGTTAATGGTGTTGTTTGTAGTGGTATCAAAGAAATTAAAGCTGCTTTAAACGATATGAAAAATAATAAAGGAAATACTAATTTTATTGAGGGTATGATGTGCGATGGAGGATGTATTGGTGGTCCGTGTAATTTAACTCATGAAATTAAGAATAAAATCTTTTTAGATAAATATGCTAATACTGCAAATAAATCCATCAAAGGAACAATTAAAAACGAAGAAGGTAAATAAAATGAAAGAAGAATTTAGAGACTTAATTTGTGAAAACATAGCTGAATCGAATGTATTTTTATGTGGAATCCCTCTTGATAAAAATGTAAGTGTAGGAAAAGGTGCTAAAGAAGCTCCAAAAGTTTTAAGAGAATTAAGTTACGATTTACCTCCTCTTGATAGAAAAGGAAATCTTTTAACAAAAGTAAAGATGTTTGACGTTGGAGATTTTGTTAGTGAAGACTTCTCTGAATTAAAGGAAAATCTTGATGAATTTTTAAAATATAAGGGATTTCATATAGTTTTTGGTGGTGACCATTCAATTGCAATTGCTACTAATAGAGCATTCTTTGATAAATGTTTAAGCTTAAATAAGATTCCTGTAATTATTCATATCGATGCTCATCCTGATATTTGTGATACATATCATGGAAGTAAATATTCTCATGCTTGTCCAATTGCTAGAGCTATTGAATATGGATATAAAGACGAAAACATTACATTATGTGGTGTAAGAGGATTTGAAGCTCAAGAAATTGAGACATTTAAAAAGCATAGATTACTTGATGTTTTTAAAGCCAATGACATAAAAGAGATGGGAATTGATACGTTAATTGCAATTTTAAGAACTAAATATAGTGATGAAAAATATTTAGTTTACATTTCTTATGATATTGATGCTAATGATCCATGTTTTGCTCCAGGAACTGGAACTCCAGAAAGTTTTGGATTAACAAACTTTGAAACTATGCAAATAATTTGTGATTGTGTCAAATATTTAAATGTAGATATTTTTGAAATTGTAGAAGTAGCCCCACCTTTAGATATTAATAATATTACAAGTTGGCTAGCTTTAAAGACATTATATGAAGTATTTCATGTATTAATTGAAACAAACAAAATTTAATATGTATGAAGAGATTTTAAAATATATTGAGGATTTACCATATTATTTTGAATTAAAATCTTTTTTAGATGAAGAATATTCTAAATATATTATTTATCCAAAAAGAGAAAATATATTTAACGCTTTTAAATTAATTGAAGAAAATAATATAAAAGTTGTAATTATTGGACAAGATCCATATTCAAACGAGAATCAAGCAAATGGATTAGCTTTTAGCGTAAATAATGGTGTTAGTCTTCCTCCAAGTTTAAGAAATATTTATAAAGAAATTGAAAATGAATTTAATAAAAAGATGGATTATTCTAATGGAGATTTAACTTATTTAGCTAAACAAGGTGTCTTATTATTAAATACAATTTTAACTGTAAGAGCTAAAACACCTTTAAGTCATAACAATTCTTTATATAAGAAACTATTTTTGGATATTATGAAATATTTAGATTCTATTGATAATAATATTGTTTTTATGCTTTGGGGAAATAATGCTAAAGCATATAAAAAATATATAAATAATAAAAAAAGACTAGTGATTATGACTAATCATCCTAGCCCTTTAAGCGCCAATAGAGGCGGTTGGTTTAACTCTGGTTGTTTTATTAAAGCTAATGAATATTTAATTAACTCTAATATTGAACCTATTGATTGGTTGAACACTCACTAGTATCTATTACTATTTAAATTGTATAAAAATTCTCCATAAATATATAATTGTTGTTCTTTTTCGTTTAAATTTTTATCATGTTCGTTTTCACCAATAAATTCTTTTTCAAAGTTATCTATGTCTTTAAAGTGTAACTTAGTTCTTTCTTTCATATACGTTTCCTCCTTTGAACAACTATATTTTATTATGTTTGAAAAAATGCAAAATATGAAAACGGTTACATTTTTAATGAAAGCGTTTTCAATATTTTTAATAAAAAACTATATGAAATCACTGTTATTTTTAAAATAATAAATAAAACAAAACAATAAACGAATTATTTAATTTATTAATTAAAATTAATAATATATAATAATTTTGGGAGCTAGAGTACTGGCTGAGATAAACGTGAAACTCGTTTGACCATTAACCTGATCTAGGTAATGCTAGCGTAGGGAATTTTTTTATTTCCTACCTCTTGTTTAAAGGAGGGATTTATGAAAGAAACAAAGACATTGAGCAATTATTTAAAAGAGTTGCTCTCCGCATTATCATTCGTTTTATTATTCGTTTTATTATTTGCTTGTCCAATTGTTACATTTTTAGCAAATGGTAAGGAATTTAGCATCTCTTTTGCTACTATTTGCTTTACAGAAGCCAATATTTACAATGGATCAATCTTAGTAAATGGAACAACACAAATCATATTAATTAGCGCATTATGTGCTTTAATTGGTTCAGCTGTTTTATTTGTTGTAGGATGGGTATTGGACTGTTTAAATAAAGAAAAATATGTTAGATATTATTATTTAGTGGCAATTATTTTACTTGTTTATTTTGCTTTTGCTGTATTATTTAGCAATTATTATTTTTCAATTTATAATACAAATGAAGCTTTTGATGATTTTGAAATTTCTACATTATTTTCAATTTGTACAATTGTTTTAGTGGTATTTATTGGACTTTTATTATCATCAAAAATATTTGAAGGAATTAAATATACAGTTCAAGAAATTTGTGAAACTGCAATTTTAGTTGGTTTAGCTGTTGTTTTAGATCAATTTGTTAAAATTCCGGTTCAAGCAAATGGTGGAAGTATTTCATTTGCACCTGTTCCATTATTTATTATTGCTATTAGATATGGTGGATTTAAAGGCTTTATTGCAAGTGGTTTAATATTTGGTTTAATTACTTGTTTATTAGATGGATATGGATTCCAATGTTTCCCATTTGATTATTTTGTAGCTTTAAGTGGTTATGGATTAATTGGTGTAATGGTTAATTTATTTAACAAATTTAATAAAGAAAAGAAAAATAGCAAACAATTTGGTTTAACAATTGCTGGAGTTATTGTTGGTGGTATTTTAGCTACAGTTGTTAGATATTTTGGACATATGGTAAGTGGATTTATTCTTTATGCTCCAATTTCGTTTGTTGATAATTTCATTTATCAATCAACTTATGTTCCATTAACAATGGTTGTTTCAATTGCTGTTATGTGTGTTCTTGTTGGACCAATTATGTTAATCAATAGAGTTTACAAGGTTAAAGGTAATGCAAAATAAAAAATTCATTATTGTAGCAAGTGGAGATTTTCAAAATAAGTCGATAAATCATAGTGAAATTGACTTTATTTGTGCATGTGATGGTGGATATAAATATTTAGAAAAGTTAAATATTGAACCTGATCTTGCTTTAGGAGATTTCGATAGTTTAGGCTTTGTTCCTAAATGCAAAGAAGTAATTAAATTAAATACAAATAAAGATGAAACAGATTTATTTAGTGCAATTAATGAAGGAATTACAAGAGGTTTTGATTGTTTTGAAATATATGGTGCAACCGGAAAAAGAGAAGCTCATACTTTTGCAAATTTTCAAATTCTTCTATATTTGAAAAGATTAAATTGTAAAGCTACATTTATTAATGGAAAGAATAGATATTTCTGTTTAAGTAATGAAACTATGAATTTAAATTATAAAAAAGGATATATTTCAATATTTTCTTTAACTCCAAAATCAATTGTTACTTTAGAAAATTTAAAATATAACTTACATTTACATAAGTTATTAAATTATATTCCACTTGGTATAGATAATGAATTTATAAATAAAGAATCAACTATTAAAGTGATAAGTGGTGCGATTCTTGTTATAGTAGAACCTTTAGATTAAAAATTATTAACAGATATTAGCGTTTCTAATATCTGTTTTTTAATACAAATTTTTTATATAAGTAATTATATTACTATATAAAAAAGTAAATCCGTTTTATAATAAGTACATACATTTGGTAGGAGTATTTATTATGGGTTTTAAAAAATATGAAGAGGGAATGAAGAAAGAAGAAGAAATCCTCGTTGAAGAAGAAACAAAAAAAGAAGAAGAAAGCAAAGAATTTATCAATAATATTATTGAAGAAAATAATCGTCTTGCTTTAGAAGATGAAAAACAAGAAAAAACTGTCGGTGAAGAACAAGTTTATAAAGAAGTAGAAGTAGCTAGATATGCATACAAAAAGATACTTAAAAAATGGAAAATTTTAGGCATTTGTTCATCTGCTTTTGGTATTGTTTTGATGATAGTTGCTATGATTCTTTTCTTTGTTTTTAAAAGTAATCAAGCAATAACAATTGTTGCATTAGTTTTATGTGTTGTTGGCATTGCAGCAATGGGAATTGTTAGTTTGATTAAAAATAAGGATTTAAAGAAAAAAGCTTTAGATTACGTAAATCAATACTTCATCATTACAAATAAATTTATTTATTCAGATGAAGCATTTACTAATGTTGAATACTTAAGCAATACACAGTTTAGTGACCAAGCTTTTAAAGATGCTCATTTTTATAAAGGAATTCACGATACAAAAAGTAGAAATTATGTTGCTTTAAGTTATAAAAATATACCATTAGTTACATGTGATATTTCAGCTAATGTTTTAGTTAGAGGAAGAACTTCACCTATGTTTTTAGGTAAACTGTATTGTTTAGAAAGAAAACATGAAGATATCAAACCTATTTTAAAGAAAGAAGGTGAAGAAGAAGCAAGTGAAGTAAAAGATGAATCAATAATTATTTTCCAACTTAAAGGTGGAGAATTAAGTAAACCTCTTGATGATATTGAGGGTTTAGAAAAGGTTGATGATACTGAATCATATGTTGTTTATTCAAATGATAAAAAGTATAAGAAGATATTTAATTCTAAAGTATTAAATGTTTGTAAATCTTTTAGAATTGATAAGACATTAATAGATGTTGTTTTAAGTATTAGAAATAATTACATAACAATTGGTATTGATTATGCTGACGAATTTATCTCAATTCCGGTTGAAAATGAAGCAAATATTCAAATTTTAAGAAGAACAAAAAGCGATCTTGCATTAGTAACTGAAATTTTTGATTTAATTAACGAAAATAGTAAATAGTTATTTTGAGGTATTTACTATGGATAAATTAAGGAAAAAATGGGTTGAAGTCCAAGGTTATAAGCATGATGGAAGAATGCATAGAATCTGGGATTCAACATATGTAGTTGAAGAAACAGATGAATATATTGTTGTTTCAAGTAAAAAGGTAAAAGTTATTGAACACGATTTTCGTATTTGGTATACAAAAGAACCAGCAATTATGGTCTTTTTTAAGGAAAAATGGTGGAACATTATTGCTATGTTTAAAAAAGGTGGAATTACATATTATGTAAATTTAGCTTCACCTTATATTGTTGATAAACAAAAAATTAAATATATTGATTATGATTTAGATATAAAAAAATATCCAGATCAAGAAATAAGATTAATTGATGTTAAAGAATATGGTTATCATCGTAAAAAATATGGATATGGAGAAGATATTGATAAGATTTTAAGATATAACATTAATAAAATTAAACAAAAAATGATTAATAAAGAGTTTCCATTTGATGATAACAAGATTAAAGAATATTATGATTTGTTTTTAGAAGAAACTAAGAAGAAGGATGAATATGAAAGTGAAGATTGATTCTGTCAGTGAAGAATTTACTAAAGAACTTGGCTCAAAAATTGCTAGTTTGATGTTTAAGGGATCATTGATTCTTCTAACTGGTGATTTAGGAGCTGGAAAAACTACTTTTACAAAAGGTTTAGCAAAAGGTTTAAATATTTTAGATGAAGTAAATTCACCTACTTTTAATATACTTAAATGTTATTTCAATAAACCTTTAAATCTATATCATATTGATGCGTATCGATTAGAAGGAGTTAATAGCGAAAATAAAAATATAGGTTTAGAAGAAGTTATTGAAGGTGATGGTGTTTGTGTTATCGAATGGCCTATGTATATTAAAGAATTTATTCCTTCTTTCTATTTAAATATAAATATTACATTAAATGAGGATAATTCTAGAACAATAGAAATTGAATCATTTGGTAAAAAGTATGATGAAATAGTTAATAAACTTGAGGAGATTTTATAATATGTTTAGTTTAGTATTGGATTCTTCTTATAAAGATTTAGTCGTTGGATTAGTAAAAAATGGTGAAGTTATTGAAAACATTAATTATGAATGTTTTCAAAGACAAAGCGAATTAATGATTGTAGAAATTAATAACGCTTTAAAAAGAAATGATATAAATCCTAAAGAAATTGGAGAAATATTAGTTGCTTTAGGACCAGGAAGCTATACTGGTGTAAGAATAGCCTTAACTATTGCAAAAGTATATAGTTATGCATTAAAAATTCCTTGTTATGCATACTCAAGTTTAAAGATTCTTCAAGATTATTCTAAGCCTTCAATTTGCTTAATAAATGCAAGAAGTTCAAGATCATATATTGGAGTTTATGATAAGAATAAAATCTTACTAAATGATCAAGTAATGAGAAACGAAGAAGTTATAAAATATATTGAAAATCATAGGGATTTTGCTCTTTGCGGTGATTTAGATTATTTAGAATTAGATGGATATAAAGCAAATATTCCATTCAATATGATTAACTTAAAAAACGATGATGACTTAGTTAAAGATATCATGACTTTAAAAGCTGTTTATTTAAAGGATTAGTATGGAATTTAGATTTGCTACAATTGATGATTTAAATGCTATTGTTTCTTTAGAAAATGAATGCTTCTCATCTCCTTATAAAGAAAAAGATGTTATTTATGAATTAAGTGAAAATCCATTTTGTAACACCTTAGTAATCGAAAATAATAGGGAAATCATAGGGTATTTGATGTATTTAATTACTTTTGACTCGTCAAGTATTGTTAGAATTGGAGTAAAAAAGAATTATAGAAAACAAGGGATTGCATTTAGTTTATTAACTAAATGTGAAGAGTATTTAAAAGAAAAGCAAGTTGAATTCTTTACTTTAGAAGTAAGAGAATCAAACTTAGCAGCAATTAACTTATATGAAAAGTTTGGTTTTTTAAAAATTTGCGTTAAGAAAAGTTATTATGATGATGGTGAAAATGCTATCTATATGATGAAAGGAGTTTTTTAAAATGAAGGATACGATTATTCTTGCTATTGAAAGTAGTTGTGATGAGACTAGTTGTGCTATTTTAAAAAATGATGAATTAGTAGCTAATATTGTTTCGACTCAAATAGAGGTACATCAAAAATATGGTGGAGTTATGCCTGAAATTGCTTCAAGACTTCATCTTGAAAATATTATTTGTGTTATCGATGAAGCTTTAAATAAAGCAAATATTACTTTAGAAGATGTTGATGCTTTTGCTGTAACTCGTGGACCTGGATTAATTGGGGCTCTTCATGTTGGGTTACAAGCTATAAAGACATTATCTTTAATTTATAATAAACCAATAATTCCAGTTCATCATTTATGTGGGCATATTTATGCTAATGAATATATAGATGAATTGAAATTTCCTTTATTAGCTGTTGTTGTAAGTGGAGGAAATACCGAGCTTGTTTTAATGAAAGATAATTTAGAATTTGAAATAATAGGTGAAACAAAAGATGATGCAATTGGAGAAAGTTTTGATAAAGTTGCTAGAGTATTAGGTTTACCTTATCCTGGTGGAATTCAAATAGATAAATTAGCTAAAGAAGGAAAACATACCTATAATTTACCTACTCCGCTTCATGATGGAAGTTTAAATGTAAGTTATAGTGGATTAAAAACTGCCGTTATTAATTTAGTACATAAATTAGAACAAAATCATGAAACAGTAAATATTAAAGATTTAGCTAAATCTTTCCAAGATATAGCAGTAAATATGATTATCGATAGAGTTAAAAAAGCTGTAAATCAATATGAAATTAAAGAAATTGTGCTTGCTGGAGGAGTTAGTGCAAATAGCTATTTAAGAGAAGAAATAACAAGAATATTTAAAGATACAAATATCAAAGTTATTATTCCTCCATTATGGTGTACAACTGATAATGCAGCTATGATTGCTAAAGTTGCTTCTCACCTATATAAGAAAAAAATATTTGCTCCATTAAGTATCGGTGTTGATCCTTCTTGGAGAATTGAGGATTACAATAAATTTTAATTATTGTATAATTAAAAAACAAAAGGAGATGAGTTTATGAGTCAAGAAAGAGAATTAACTGTAAAAAAATTATATTTAAAACTTACTAATAACTCTTTAGAAGATGGAAAAGAAGTAGTTTTAAGTGGATGGATTAGAAGTAATAGAGACAATGGAAGCGTTGGTTTTATTGCTTTTAACGATGGAAGTAATTTTAAAGATATTCAATTAGTTTATACAAAAGAAACTAAAAATTATGAAACAATTAGAACTTTTAGATATGGTTCAACAATTAAAGTTTTTGGATTGGTTAAGTTAACTCCTGAAAATAAACAACCTTTTGAAATTCAATTAACTGATGCAATTTTATTAAATGATTATGCAGAAGATTGCCCACTTCAAAAGAAAAGACAATCTTTTGAATTTCTTAGAGATATTGCTTATTTAAGGCCAAGAACAAATACATTTAATGCTGTTTTTAGAGTTAGAAATGTTTTAGCTTATGTAATTCATAAATATTTCCAAGAAAACGGATTTATGTATGTTCATACTCCAATTATTACAAGCAATGATGCTGAAGGAGCTGGACAAGTTTTTCATGTAGCTAGTGACCTTAAAAAACCTAATGAATTCTTTAATTCTAGTGCTTGTTTAACTGTTAGTGGTCAACTTCATGTTGAAGCTTTTGCACTTGCTTTTAGAGATGTTTATACATTTGGTCCTACATTTAGAGCCGAAAATTCTAATACAACAAGACATGCTAGTGAATTCTGGATGATTGAACCTGAAATTGCCTTTGCTGATCTTGAAGATGATATGAATTTAATGGAATCTTTCTTAAAATACATCATCAATTATGTTTTAGAAAATTGTAAAGATGAGATGGAATTCTTCAATACATTTATTGATAAAACATTATTTGATAAATTACATAATGTTTTAAATACTCCATTTAAGAGAGTTACATATACAGAAGGTATTGAATTATTAAAAGAAGCAGTTAAAAATGGTAAAAAATTCGATTACAACAATATTGAATGGGGAATGGATCTTCAAAGTGAACATGAAAGATATTTAACTGAAGAAGTTGTTAAAGGACCAATGTTCTTAACAGATTTCCCTAAAGAAATTAAAGCTTTCTATATGAAACAAAATAGTGATGGTAAAACTGTTGCAGCTTGTGACCTTTTAGTTCCAGGTGTTGGTGAAATTTGTGGTGGAAGCCAAAGAGAAGAAAATTATGAAGTCTTAAAAGCTAAGATGGAACAACTTGGAAATGAAAAAGGCCTTGAATGGTACTTAAATTTAAGGAAATATGGTGGATGTATCCATTCAGGTTTTGGTCTTGGATTTGATAGATTAATTATGTATATCACAGGTATTTCAAATATTAGAGATACTCAACCTTACCCAAGAACTCCAGGAAGCTTAAGGTATTAATTATGGAAGAAAATAAAGATTATCAAATTAGTAGAGTAGATGATACTAAAAAGGAAGAAACTCCTTTAAATACTGTTACTTCCAAAAAAGAAGAGAGTGAAGAAACAAATAAAAATGAGGAAGAAAAGAAGCTTTCTACCTCAAGATTATTTGTATTATTTGTAATTTTAGATTGTATTTTAGGAATTTTCTTAATCGCTGAACTTATTTGGTTATTTATAGATTTCTTTACTAAAGGTTAATTAGTTTTAGTAACTTGATTTGAATTATTTTGACTACTTTTATTGTCTAATTTGGCAGGTAAAGTAGTCTTTTCTTTATCATCCAATATTGTTGAATTAACAGTATTTATGAAATGCATTAAATCGATATCATCAAGATTCTTTGTAAACATATTTAATGCAAGTTTTCTAATTCTAAATTTTCTTGCTAAGTATCCTTGAACTTCAAAGAAGTAATAGCAAATTCCAACAAATAAAATTGAAATTGTAACTAAACTCATAATTCCATACCAAAGTGGAAATTCATCAAAAGGAAGATCTGCATAAACATTTGAAAAATCAAAACCAAATGGAGGGAAGTAAATAAAATCACCTTTCCAAGGGAAGATGGTTCTTCCAAAAATATAAAACATTGAAACATATTGATTTCCATTTAATTTTAATAAAATAGAGATAGAAACAACGTAACAAAGCAAAGATAATAACATGATAAAAATAGCTGGAATTGCATGTTTGAAGAAATAAACTCTAGATTTATAATTTGCAATTCTTTTGAAATCTTTTTCGTTATTTACAACTTTACTTAAAATCAATTTAGACATTAATTTATCAACTCTTTTTTGTTGATTCTTAATTATTACTTGAATTAAACGACCAATTAAACCGAAGATAAAAAAGATGCTTAATAAAATTACAAGTATGGTTAATATAACTTTCCAAAAAGTGGAATCTGTAAATTTCTTTGCTTCGTTATTCATCTTTATTACCTTCTATATATCCACTTGGTTCGTTGCTTTCAATTACTTTTGTCAAATCTACTGGATTTAGTGGTTTATCGTTATTCTTATTAATATTAATTTGATTGTAAGTGTTGTTATATGTAACATTTGAAGAATTAACTGTTTGTGCTTGAGGTTGCATATTGTTAATTCCGTTCTTTAAAATTTCTTCAGCTTTTAAATCTTCTTCTAATATTAAAGAATATTTTTTGCCTTTAAAGAAAAGAACAATTCCTTTAATTGACATAAAAATAAATACAAATAATAGGTAAATACCATATAAGACTAATCCTACAAGGATGAATGGTAATCCTAAAAAGAAGAGTAAACCTTCACCAAATATCTTAAGAAAATCTAACATAATTATATTTTATTAAAGAAATTCATAAAATAAAAGTACTATATATTTTTATTGAACTTTAACTTATAAAAATATTAAAAATATTTTTAAAAAGTAATAAAAGATATAGTACAAATTTGATATAATTATTTTTACTATGGATTTAAGAAATGAATTGAATGATAAACAATATGAAGCAGTCACCAATGACAGTCAATATTTAAGAATTATTGCTGGAGCAGGTAGTGGAAAAACCAGAGTTTTAACATATAGAATTGCTTATTTAATTAAAGAAAAGCATGTTTTTCCTAGTCAAATTCTTGCAATTACTTTTACAAATAAAGTTGCAAAAGAAATGTCTGATCGTGCTTCTAAATTAATTAGTAGTTTTGATCCTGTAAGATTAAATATATATACTTTCCATGGTTTTTGTTCTAGATTTTTAAGAAGCGAAATTGATGTTTTAGGTATTAGTAGAAACTTTATTATTTTAGATGAGGAAGATAAAAGTAAAATTATTAAAAACTTATTATCTGAAAAAGGTTATAAAAAGAGCGACCCTTTATTTGAAGATATCAATAATTTTATTGATTATCATAAAACAAAAGGTGAATTACCATCAGATTTTACTATTGATGAAACTAATCCTAAATTAAAAATATTATATGAATTCTTTTGTGATTATGAAGTGGCAAAAGGAACTATGTTTGCATTAGATTTTGATGATTTATTAATTTATACAATTAAAGTTTTGACTTCTTTCCCTCATGTAAGAGAAAAATATATTCAAAGATTTAAACACATTTTAATTGATGAGTTTCAAGATACAAACAACATTCAATATAAATTATTAAAGCTTTTAAGTGGAGAAGAAACTAATATTTATATCGTTGGTGATCCAGATCAAACTATTTATACTTGGAGAGGCGCTGATCAAAAAATTATTTTAGAAATTGAACATTATTTTTATCCAATGAAAACGATTATTTTGAATCAAAATTATCGTTCAACTCAACACATTTTAGATCATGCTAATGATTTAATATCTCACAATAAAGAAAGAGTAAAAAAAGACTTATTTACAAAAAATAACGAGGGAAATGATGTAGAATTACGCTCGTTTTATGATAATCAACTTGAAGCAAACTATGTTTCAAGAAAGATTCATGAATTAAAAATGAAAGATCCAACATTAAATTATAAAGATATTTGTATTTTATATCGTTCATCTTATTTAAGTTTACCTTTAGAAAAATCTTTTGCTAGAGACAACATTCCTTATGTTGTTTATGGAGGAATGAAATTCTATTCACGTAAAGAAGTTAAGGATTGTTTAGCATATTTTAGATTAGTAGTTTCATTAAAAGATGATGTTTCTTTTGAAAGAATTATTAATGTTCCAAGAAGAAAAATAGGTGAGAAAACAATACTTATTTTGAAAAATGAAGCTAAAAATAACAACCTTTCAATGCTTGAATATATTAGTGAAATTGATAAATATGATAGCGCAATTAAACCTTCAACTTTAGCTTCATTAATCTCGTTATCTCAGAGAATTAATAATTTAAGAATTGAATTAAAGTTAAATTATGATTCATTTGATTTATCTTTAACTAGATTTTTAGAGGAGATTGGATATTTTAATTACTTAATGGAAAGTGAAGAAGATAGTGATGATAGAATCAATAACGTTAGAGCTCTTTTAGATGATGTAAAAACATTCTTAAAAGAAAACCCAGAATCTAAATTCATCGATTACTTAAATAATATTTCTTTATTAAGTGGGCAAGACGATATTAAGAATACCGATTCCGTCTCTTTAATGACTGTGCATACAGCAAAAGGATTGGAATTTCGTATTGTTTTTGTAATTTCTTTATGTCAATTTATCTTTCCTAATAATAGAGCAATAACTGAAAGAAAAGATGGTTTAGAAGAAGAAAGAAGGCTTTGCTATGTTGCTTTTACTAGAGCCAAAGAAAATTTATTTGTAACTTACAATAAGTCATATAATTTTACGACTCAATCTTCAAATATTTCTTCTCAATTTATTGAAGAAGCTAACCTTAAACCTAGTGAAAACTTAATTAAAAATCCAAATATTACTAATTCAGTTTTATATTCCTATAATTTAGGAAACAAAACTAATAATACAAGAAATGTTATTAACCAAAATAATAATGTTATATGCGTTAATCAACCTAATAGTAACAATATTAAGTGGAATTTAGGTGATCATTGTGTTCATGAAGTTTTTGGTGAAGGGGAAGTAATTGATGTTAATGGTGATATTTTAACTGTTAATTTTACTAACGTTGGAGTCAAAAAGATGCTTGGAACACATTATAAATTGAAAAAGAAGGATTAATTTATGGATTTTAATGAAGCTAAAAATAGACATGAAGAACTTGTTAAAATAATCGAAAAATATTCGTATGAATATTATGTTTTAGATAATCCTTCTGTAAGTGACCAAGAGTATGACCAAAAATATGAAGAACTAGAAGCTCTTGAAAGGGAATTTCCTGAATTAATTACAAAAACAAGTCCAACTCAAAGAATTGGTAATACTGTTTTAGAAGGTTTTACTAAAGTTAAACATGCAATTCCAATGATGTCTTTAGCTGATGTTTTTAATGAGGATGAATTACTAGAATGGGATGAAAAAGTTTGTAAAGCATTAGTAATGGATGAAGTTGAATATTCAGCTGAAATGAAAATCGATGGTTTAAGTTTAAGTGTCGTATATGAAGATGGTGTTTTACAATATTGTGCTACAAGAGGCGATGGAACAATTGGAGAAGATGTAACTTCTAATGCTTTAACTATTCCTTCAATTCCCACAAGAATTCCTTTAAAAGGAAGAATTGAAGTAAGAGGTGAAGTTTATATGCCTAAAAAATCTTTAGAAGTATTAAATAAAGAAAGAGCATTAAATAACGAACCACTACTTGCTAATGCTAGAAATGCAGCTGCTGGAAGTATTAGAAATTTAGATAGTAGTGTTGCTAAAAAGAGAAAACTTGATGCATGGTTTTATTATTTAGAAGATGCAGAAAAGCTAGGATTTAATAATCATTTTGATTCAATTATGTATTTAAAACAATTAGGTTTTAAAGTGAATCCTGAAATGAAAAAAGTTAAGGGAAAGAAAGAAATTATTAAATATATTCAAGAATACACTTTAAGAAGAAATGATCTTCCTTACGATATTGATGGTATTGTTTTAAAAGTAAATGATTTTAGTTTATATAATGCTTTAGGATACACTGCAAAAACTCCTAAGTGGGCTGTTGCTTACAAGTTCCCTCCTGAAGAAGTTGTAACCAAATTATTAGATATTGTTTATACAGTTGGAAGAACTGGAAAAATTACACCAAATGCTGTTTTAGAACCAGTTAGGGTTTCTGGAAGTGTTGTAAGAAGAGCAACTTTACATAACGAAGACTTTGTTAAAGATAAAGATCTTAGAATTGGAGATTATATAACATTAAGAAAAGCTGGAGATATTATTCCTGAAGTTGTTAATAGTTTAGTTAATAGAAGAGTAGGAGATGAAATTCCTTTTGAAATGATTACACATTGTCCAGTTTGTGGAAGTGAATTGACAAAAGTTGATGCAATGCATTTTTGTTTAAATAAACAATGTCCATCTAGAAGTATTGAATCTTTAATTCATTATTGTTCTAAAGATTGTATGGATATTGATGGAATGGGCGAAAGAGTTTGTGAAGAGTTCTTTGCTTTAGGTTTTATTAGCGATATTCCAAGTTTATATAATTTAAAAGATTATAAAGAAAGAATTATTGAAATAGATGGATGGAAAGATAAATCCATTACTCATATTCTTAATTCAATAGAAAATAGTAAAAATAACAGTTTAGAAAAGCTATTATTTGGTTTAGGAATTAAAGAAGTAGGAAGTAAAATGGCAAAACAACTTTCTAAGATGTTTATTGATATTGATACTATTGCTTCAAAATCTATCGAAGAACTTAAATCAATTAATGATGTTGGTGAAGTTTGTGCTGCATCAATATATAATTATTTCCATGATGATTCTAATTTAAGAATTATTCAAACTTTAAAAGATCTAGGAATTAATATGAAATATTTAGGTCAAACAAATATTTCATCTAATGCATATTTCTTTAATAAGAAAGTTGTATTAACTGGATCTTTAACTAATTTTACAAGAACTCAAGCTAGTGAAATTTTAGAAAGTTATGGTGCTAAAGTTTCAGGAAGTGTTTCAAAAGCTACAGATTTAGTAATAGCTGGAGAAAATGCGGGAAGCAAGTTAGATAAAGCAAAACAATTTAATGTTAAAGTAATTTCTGAAGAAGAATTTGTTAATATATTAAATGAATTACAAGGAGGCAACTTATGAAAGAAGTAAACAAAGAAGTATTAAAAGATGCTAGTTTAAGATTAATGTTTACTATGGAAGAAAGTGAATATGATTTACTTTTAGATGAATTCCATACCATACAAACTCAACTTGGATTAATGTCTAAAATTGAAGGTATTGATGATGTTACACCAATGACTTTTCCTTTTGATGTTTCTATTGATTATTTAAGAGAAGATGAAGCAAAAACACCTTTAAATAAAGAAGATGCTTTAAAAAATGCCAAAAATGTTAAAGATGGTCAAATTAAGCTTCCAAAAGTTGTGGGGTAATATATATGAATTATTTAGATTTGAATATAGAAGAAATACATTTAGCCCTTGTAGAAAAGAAAGTTACTTGTTTAGAGCTTGTTAAAGAAGCTTTAAAAAGAGCTAAAGAAGATACAAATAACGATTTTGAAATTATTTTAGAAGAAGAAGCTATTCAAAAAGCTGTTGAATTAGATAAAAAAGATTGTCCAAAAGATAATATTTTCTATGGAATTCCTTATTGTGCTAAAGATAATTTTTCTACAAAAGGATATGAAACAACAGCAAGTAGTAATATTTTAAATGGATATGTTCCTCTTTTTGATGCTACTGTAATTAAATTATTAAACGAAAAGAATGCTATTTTAATAGCAAAAACAACATTAGATGAACTTGCAATGGGTGGAACTGGAACAAGTGGTCATAAAGGAATTACTTTTAATCCATATAAAAATGATCACACAACCTTAATTGGTGGATCCAGTTGTGGAAGCTGTGCAGCAGTTGCTGCTTCAATTGTTCCTTTTGCTTTGGGAAGTGATACTGGAGATTCAGTTAGAAAACCAGCATCATATGGAGGATTAGTTGGTTTTAAACCTACTTGGGGATTAATCTCAAGATTTGGTTTATTCCCATTTGCTCCTTCTTTAGATCATGTAGCTTACTTTACACGTAGTGTTAAAGATGCTTCTTATGCTTTAGATTTATTATCAGTTCATGATGATAATGATTACACTTCTTATAGAAAAGAAAGAAATTCAGTTTTATTTGATGAAAATAATATTTCTACTTCTAAGAAAGTTGGTATATTAAAAGAAGTATATGATTCAATTGATGATGAAACATTAAAAACATCATTTGATAAATTAGTAAATAAGTTAAAAGAAGTGGGATATACAGTAGATTTTGTATCAATTGATAAAAAATTATTATCTAGTATTTATCCTGCTTATATTGTTATTTCTAGTGCAGAAGCTACAAGTAATAATGCTAATTTAGATGGAATTAAGTTTGGTCCATATTATGATGGAAAAACTTATCAAGAAGTTATGATTAATGCTAGAACCAATGGTTTTTCCTCATTAATTAAACGTAGATTTGTTTTAGGAAGCTATGCATTAATGAAAGAAAACCAGGAAGAAGTATTTAAAAGAGCCCAAAAGGTTAGACATTTAATTGTAAATAGAACAAATGAGATATTTAATGATTATGATTTTATCATTGGTTTAGCTGCTCCTTCCGTTGCTAAAAAGGTTGGAGAAGTAAGTGAACAACTGAGTGATAAATATTTAATTGCTGATAACTATTTAGCTATTGGAAACTTTGGAGGATTCCCTTCAATTACTCTTCCTTTAGGATTTAAAGACGGTCTCCCATTTGGTGTAAATTTAACTTCTAAACCATATAGTGAAAAACAATTATTTGAGATTTCTTATAAAATTGAAGAAATTACTGGTTTAAGAAATCTAAGTGTAAATAATAAAAAGGAGGGCTTATAGTATGAATTTTGAAGCTGTTATTGGTCTTGAAATCCATGTTGAGATGAAAACTAAGTCTAAAATGTTTTCAAGTGCTCCAATTGATTTTAAAGCCGAACCAAATACTTTAATTGCTCCTTTGGATATGGCTTTTCCTGGAACAATGCCAATTGTTAATAAAGAAGCTGTAAGAAATGCAATACGAGTAGCAAATGCTCTTCATATGGAAATAGATCATGAATTATGGTTCGATAGAAAAAATTATTTTTATAGTGATCTACCAAAAGGTTATCAAATTACTCAACAAGATAGACCAATTGGTAAAGAAGGCTATCTTGAAATTGAAGTAGATGGAATTAAGAAAAGATGTGATATTGAAAGAATTCATATGGAAGAAGATACTTGTATGCAACACCATTTTTCTTCATATTCTCTTTTAGATTACAATAGAGCTGGAATTCCATTAATTGAAATTGTTTCTAAACCAGTTTTAAGAAGTGGGGTAGAAGCAAGAAAATATGTTGAAAAAATTAGAGAAATTGTCACTTTTGCTAATGTTAGTGATGGAAAAATGGAGGAAGGAAGTCTTAGATGTGATGTTAATATTTCTATTCGTCCTTATGGAGTTGATACTTTTGGAACAAAGGTAGAAATTAAGAATTTAAATTCATTAGCTCATATCGAAAAAGCTATTGATTTTGAAACAAAAAGACAATCTGAGTTACTTCTTTTAGGCAAGAAAGTTCAACAAGAAACTAGAAGATTTGATGAAGCTAAAAAAGAAACAGTTTTAATGCGTGTTAAAACTGAAGCTGCAGATTATAAGTATTTTACTGAACCAAATATTCCTCCAATTAAAATTAGTGATGAATTCATTAATAATGCAATTGAAACATGTCCTGAATTGTATGATCAAAAGTTTGAAAGATTTATGAAGAATTATGCATTAAATGTTACAGATGCTCAAATTCTTTTATCAAACGTTGATTATGCAAATTATTATGATAAATGTGCACTCTTTACAACTAATTATCAAAATTTAGCAAATTTCTTTATTAGTTCGATTTTAGGTTATTTAAATAAAAATGTAGTTGATATTAAAGATTTTAATGTCGAACCTAAATTTGTTGCTGAACTTGTTGATCTTTTAAAGAGTAAAGAAATTAACTCTACACAAGGTGCTGACATCTTTAATAAAATGGTTAAAGAAAATAAATCTCCATTAAAGATTAAAGAGGAAACTGGGGCAACATTAATTAGCGATGAAGTTAAGATTAGAGAATTAGTTTTGGAAGTTATAAAGCTAAACCCTACTCTTCCTAGCGATTTCAAAGCTGGAAAAACTAGAGCTCAAGGATTTGTCATGGGACAAATTATGAGAAAGACTGGTGGAAAAATAAATCCAGCGATTGCCAATAAAATTATTGTTGAAGAATTAAATAAGTAAGGAAATCATAGGGTTTTTGAAAAATATTCATAAAACCCTTTTTTTAATGCATGTAAATTGTTTGTAAAAGTATAAATTTGTAGTAAAATCATATAGATTTACAACATCAATTTGAGTTATAGTTTTAATAACTAGATGTTGTAGTATTAATTAAATTAGCGTATTTGAACATTTTATATACATTAAGAATAGGAGGATTAAATGTGAAATATAAAATTATAGTTGATAGTTCCTCAAATTTAACAAAGGATTATTTAAAAGATGATGAAGTTGGTTTTGATGTTGCTCCCTTAATATTAAATATTGCAGGAAAAGAGTATGTTGATGATGAAGTTGATAAAGTAGATGAAGTTTTAAATGCGTTAAATTCTACAAAAGTAAAAGCAACATCAAGTTGCCCATCTACTGGCTGTTATTTAGAAAAAATGAGTGGAGCAACTTATTACATTGTTATAACTATTACTGAAAAATTAAGCGGATCTTATAACAGTGCTTTAGTAGCTAAATCTATGCATGAAACACCTGAAAATGTCTTCGTTTTAGATTCAAAACTTGTGTGTGGAGCAATGAGAATTTTAGTTAATAAAGCAGTAGAATTTATTAAAAAAGGTATGTCTTTTGAAGATATTCAGGAAAACTTAACCAAAGAAAGAGATAAAGGAAATTTATTATTCGTTTTAGATAAATTTGATAACTTCATTAAGAGCGGAAGAATCAATAAATTAGTAGGATTTTTAGCTACTAAGTTAGCTATTAAGCCGCTTTGCTATGGAGAAGATGGAGAAATCAAAATTAAAGCTAAAATTAGAACTTTTCCTGGAGTAATTAAGAAATTAGTCGTTGAAATTGGACAAATGTGTAAAGAAACAAAAGATAGAATTTGTGTTATATCACATACATGTAACGAAAAATTTGCTAATGAAATTAAAGAATTAGTTGCTAAAGCATATCAATTTAAAGAAATTATTGTAGAAAAGAATAGAGCATTATGTTCTTTTTATGCGTTAGAAGGCGGAATCATAGTTTCGTTTTAAACAAATTAATTGATTTTTTAAGTGTAATGATTTAATATAAATCATTGACAAAGGAGGAAAGGCTTATGCTTCAATGGTATGATTATATTTTCTGGGTAATTGCTGTCATTATCATTGTTTTAAGCTTACTTCAAGGTGGTAAATCTGAAGGTGCTTCTGGTGCTATTACCGGTGGTGGTCTTAACGTCTTTGTTAAAACCAAAGAAAGAGGGAGTGAACTTATCGTCAGTTATTTAACCCTCGGATTTGGTATATTGTTTTTATTCTTTGCCCTTCTAAGTGTTTCTTTAAATAAAGGAAGTACTGATGCAGAAGAAACAACAGAGGCTGCAATTAGAATAATAAACACTCTTTATATGTAATTTATAGGCTTCAAACTGAAGCCTTTTTTCATGCAAATTTTTATATAAATTTTTAATTAGTTTAATATCTTTTTTTATATATTTTGATATAATAATTTTATGCAAGAAATTAAAGAGTACGTAACAATAAAAAAACAAAAAATTAAAGAGTATATTGATGCTTTAAGCGTAAAACCAAAGTTGGTTATAGTTCAAGTAAATGAAGATAAAGCTAGTTGTGCTTATGTTAATGGTAAGTTAAAAGATCTTTCAGAAATTGGAGCTGTTGGAGAATTAATTAAACTTGATATTAACGTTTCTCAAGATGAGCTTTTAAGTGTAATTGAAAGACTAAATAAAGATGAAAGCGTTGATGGGTTTATCGTTCAAATGCCACTTCCAAAACAAATTGATGAAGAAGTTATTAAAAGAAGTGTAATTCCTATTAAAGATGTCGATGGTTTTAATCCTTTAAGCACATATTTAAGTGCTACACCTAAAGGAATATTAACTTATTTAGAAGATAATGATTTTGAATTTAATGGTAAAAACGCTGTTATTTTAGGTAGAAGCAATATTGTTGGTAAACCAATGCATGATATCTTACTAAATAAAAATATGAATGTTACAGTATTACATTCAAAAACTAGTGAAGAAGATAGAAAATTTTATATTGAACATGCAGATTTAATTGTCGTAGCAATTGGAAAGAAATATTACTTAGATAATAGATATAATTTTAAAGATAATTGTATCGTTATGGATGTTGGTATAAATAGGGATGTTGATAATCATCTTTATGGGGATTGTGTTCCTGATTTAAAAGTTAAATTCCAATCACCTGTTCCTAGAGGTGTAGGTTTATTAACTAGATTATCATTAACTTTAAATTTAATTGAATGTTATAAGTTTAGACATAAGTAAAAGAAAGGGGAAATATATGGATTTTCATATTGGAAAAACAGAAGTTTATGGAGTTGAATATGCTATTAAAGCAAGTGGAAACCCAATGAGAACAGTTTTTAATCGTGATCCTTTAACAGAAAAAGATATGAATAGAGCAACTCTTTTAGGAAGTTGTAAGAGTGGTGAGGGACACGATAATTATTTAAAAGGATGTGTTGTTGAATTTGATATTACTGCTCCATTATTTTGGTGGAAAGAAGCTCAAAGATATCATTGGTTTGATTTTGTTTCTAGTCAATCAACTATGCATTGTTTATTAAAATTTGATTTAAGCAATCAATGTGTAAGTGATACAAATAAAGAAATTATTGCTATTTTAGAAAGAATAAAAGATGAATATAACGCAATAAGTGAAGATGATAAAGAAGCTAAAAAAGCTAAATGGAGAGAACTTGTTGCTTCTACTCCTGTTGGTTTTTGTTTAGGTGCTACAATGGTAACTAATTATCAACAACTTAAAACAATGTATAAACAAAGAAGATATCATAAATTAAAAGAATGGCATGTCTTCTGTGATTGGGTTGAAACACTTCCTCATTTCTTAGAATTAACAGGTGTAAAGAAAGAAGAAGTTAAATAAAAAAACTATATTAAATCCTATCTAAAAATTAAAAAAGCATGTGATTTCTCACATGCTTTTTAAGTTTACTTATTCAACTATTTCAGGTTCAACTTCTTCTTTTTCTTCTTCTTTTCTCTTTTTTGATCTCTTCTTTTTAGTTTCTTTTGTTGTTGTTAAATCTTTTGTTTCAATAGCTATAATTTCTTTTTCTTCTTTTTTATCTTCTTTATCTTTTGTTTCTTTTTCATCAATAATATTTTTAGCATTAGACTTTAAGAACTTAGCATAAAGGAAAGTAAAGACAATATAAGAAATTCCTAGAATTATAAAGGAAATACCAATTAATACATTGATAAATATGTTACCAAAGGTATCTTTTTTGGTGAAATTTAAAACTAAAATTGTAACACCAATAGCAATTAAAACTACATCTGTAATAGTGTAAACAACAGCTCTTTTAATGTCCTTATTTTTATAAGATAATACAGTATTAACAATAATTGTTAGTGATAAAAATAATAGTGTAGCACCAATTAAAACAGGTAAAGTATCTTGTAATAATTTACTATTTGTATAAATTAATATACCAAACGCAGCAACGACACAACCACCAATAACATCAAAGGAAATAATTCCTTTTCCAAGCATGAAAGATAAACAAACAGAAAATAATCCAAAGATTAATAAAACTGTAGCAACACAATATGAAATTGCATCACTTAATGTATCTTCTTGACAGAAAATCAAGAAAATAACACCTAAAATTGCAATTATAATACCACCAAAAGTTTTAATTGTTTTTTCGATTATTTTCATTCTTTTGTTTTGTTTTTCTTTTTCAGCTTCAGTTTCGATATGTTCGATTTTTTCTTTCATATTTATTCCTCCTAACTGTTAAATATATTATAATATAAACACTTTTATTTAGTGTATAAAAAGGTATAAATTATGGAAAAAAAGATATTAGAAAACTATGCAAAATTAATTGCAAAGCATGGATTAAATGTTCAACCTGGACAAGATGTAGTTTTAACTTGTTCTATGGATCAAATGGAATTTATAAAAATTTTAGTTGAACAATTATATTTATGTGGAGCAAGAAAGGTAATTACCAATTTTAAAGACCCAGAAATTAGAAGATTAGATATTCAATATCAAAAGTTAGAAGATTTAATGGTTCCAGAAAAATTTGAAATTGATCTTCAAGAACATATTGCTTCAAGACAAGCTTGTAGATTATTTATTGAATCAGATGATCCAGACGCTTTAAATGGGATTGATATTGAAAAATATTCAAAAGCTATGAACAATATTAGAAAAATTTATAAACCAATAAGAGAAAAATATGATAACAAAGTTCAATGGTGTATCGCAGGAGTTCCTAGTGTTAAATGGGCTAAAAAAGTATTTCCATCTTTAAATGATGAAGAAGCTGTTGAAGCTTTATGGGAAGCTATTTTAAAAACAAGTAGAGCTCTTGAAGGAGACCCAATTAAAAACTTTGAAAAACATGATGAAAACTTAAGAAAAAGAGCTGAAATTCTCAATAATTTACATTTAAAGAAGTTAATTTACAAATCAAAAAACGGCACCGATTTTAGTGTTGAATTATTAGATAATGTTGTTTGGGCAGCAGGTGGAGAATATGGACAAGTTAGTAGAATATATTTTCAACCTAATATTCCAACTGAAGAATGTTTTACTTCTCCTAAAAAAGATAGTGCAAATGGTGTAGTAGTTTCTACAAAACCATTAAGTTTAAATTCTCATATAGTTGAAGATTTTAAAGTTTATTTTAAGGATGGAAAAGTTTATAAAGTTGAAGCTAAAAAAGGTCAAAAGATACTTGAAGAATTAATTGCTAGTGATGAAGGTAGTTCATTCTTAGGTGAAGTTGCTTTAATTCCTTTTCATTCTCCAATTAATGATACTGGTTTGATTTTTTATTCAACATTATATGATGAAAATGCTAGTTGTCATTTAGCTTTAGGATGTGGATTTGAAAACTTAATGGTAGGTTATGAAAATATGACTTTAGATGAAGTTCATGAAAAAGGCATCAATGATTCGTGTGTACACTGCGACTTTATGATTGGAAGTGAAGATATGAATATTATTGGAATTGATAAGAACGATGTAGAACATCAAATATTTATAAACGGGGACTGGGCATTTTAATGTATACAAATACATTTGAGGAAACTTTTAGAATTACTACAAATATGGTTGATGAAGAAGATAATTTAAAACTATCTTCAATTTTAGATATTGCACAAAATATTGCAGGAGACCACGCTACAGAATTAAAAATTGGATTTAGTGATTTTATTAAACAAGATTTAATTTGGGTTTTAGTAAGAAATAAAGTAGAAATTGTTAAAGAAGTAAATGATCCTAAAATAGTTAAGGCTCTAACTTACCCTTTAACTCCTAGATTTATAGAATATCCTAGAGAAGTTTTAATTTATATTAATGAAGAGTTAGTTTATAAAGTTCATCAAGTATGGTGTATATATAATATAAAGGATAATAAGGTAGCAACTTATAAGTTTGATAATTATGTTTCCAATCATCCTTCAATGTTTGAAGGAAGAGCTAAAAAATTGCTAACTAATAATGATTTAAAATTAATTAATACCTTTAAAGTTCCATATACATATTGTGATCATAATAAGCATATGAATAATACCCATTATTTAGATTTATATTTAGATAATTTGTTTGTGAATAACAAAATTAAAGTAAAATCTTTTCAAATTGAATATCTTAAACAATGTTATCTTTTTGATAATTTAGAAATTTATGGTGAAGCAAAAGAAAATTGTCACCAATTATTAGGTAAAAAAGGCTTAGATAACATATTTTATCTCGAAGTATATTTCTAAATATATTATATATATTTACTTTTTTATTTTTTTGTAATTTTCTTCTTGCAAAAAGTATTATGTTTAGATAATATATATACACTTGCTTTTTAATATAGAAAATATCGCTGTATTAAAAAACTTTGGAAAAAGTTCAATTTTGTATTGACTAAATACCATGGCAAGTGCTAATATTATAAACGCGCCTTTAAGAAAACTTAAAGAGGTTAGAAGCCAAAGCGCAAGAGATCTTTGAAAACTAAATAGACTGTACAATTGATTACGTCAATTTATTAAGC